>JAHIYG010000009.1 GCA_018815265.1 Candidatus Altarchaeota archaeon
CTCGACCTTTTTGCCTATTAGTTTTTCAGCGTCAGCCTTTGTTTTTGTGCCTTCAGGCTGGATTACCATCTGGTACGTGTTTTGAGTTCTTCTGCCCCTTCTGTAGCTGATTACGACTGCGTCCATGATAAATCGGATTTATTATAATGTAGAAAGACTATAAAAACCCTACTTTAACTCAGCTTTATCTTTCTTTCTGGCAGGCATCAACTCAACATGCTCGTTTATCCTAGGTCCATCTCGTTCTGTCAACTCTGCCCTAGCCTGCTGTTGCATCCTAAGTGATTCAGTCATCACATGCGGTGGTCTCCCACCCTGTTTGTAATGGCGTCCATGTTTCATAATAAACTACATATCACGACACAAATAAAAGCTACTTTCCTTTAGTAATTTATGGAGATATTGTTGGTTAACGGCGTTATTTTAGTTTGATATTTTGTTGATTGTCGATGTTGTATGTGGTTGCATTTTTATATTCGCTTTCTATATCTCTTGCACATGATTGAGGTACGTTTCCACGGCAGGGGCGGCCAGGGTGCTGTCACTGCTGCTATGATTTTGTCTGTTGCAGGCTTTAAAGACGGGAAATTCACCCAGGCTTTCCCAAAATTCGGTGTGGAACGTCGGGGTGCGCCTGTTGAAGCATTTACGAGAATCTCTGACTCATTCATACGGCGTAAAAGTGCTGTCTATGAACCAAATTATCTGGTTGTTTTGGATTCAACCCTGTTTAGTGCTGTTGACATAACGTCTGGTTTCCAAAAGGACGGGATGATTATAGTTAATACCAACAAGTCTGCTAAGGAGTTGGGTTTGCCTGATGGGCTTAACCTGAAGACATTGGATGTATCGGGGCTTGCGATGGAGATGCTTGGCAGGGATATTGTCAACACTGCAATGCTTGGGGCTTTTGCGGGTTTCACAGGTCTTGTAAGCCTTGAAGGACTGTATAAGGGGATTGACGATCATTTCTCAGGTAGTCTGGCTGAGAAGAACAAGAAATTACTTGATAAAGTTTATAGTTTGGCTCGGGAGCAAAAATAAAATGGTTGATTTAGGCAAGAAAAAGGTTGGGGACGTTGAAGTCACAACAGGATGTGTGCTGCCAAGCGACGGCTCGACTGAAAACACCAAAACCGGCGGTTGGAGGGCGTTAAAGCCTGTCACAGACCACGGGAAATGCACTGGATGCGGCATCTGCTGGGTTTACTGCCCTGACGCATCAAGGGTGAAGCAGGCTGACGGAAAATATGATTTTGACCCTGATTTCTGTAAAGGATGCGGTATCTGCACTGATGTTTGTCCTGTAAAATGCATTGAGATGGTGATGGAGGAAAAATGAAAGAGGTTACTGAAGCTTCCCATGCTATATCTGAGGCTGTGAAAGCCATTGAACCAGATGTCATAGCTGCTTATCCGATTACGCCGCAGACTCACATAGTCGAGAAAATCTCAGAATACGTTGCAAACGGCGAAATCAAGTCAGAATACATCCGTGTAGAATCTGAGTTCTCGGCAATATCCGCGTGTCTTGGCGCCTCCGCAACCGGTGTAAGAGCGTATACTTCAACATCAAGCCAGGGTTTGGCTTTGATGCACGAGATTTTGTTCATAGTCTCCGGCATGAGATTGCCAGTGTGTATGAGCGTAGTCAACAGGGCGTTGTCTGCACCAATAAACATCTGGAATGACCATCAGGACTCAATGAGTGAACGTGACACAGGCTGGATACAATTGTATGTTGAGACAGCCCAGGAAGCATATGATTTGACTTTGATGCAGCACAAAATCTCAGAGGACAAGAGGGTGCTTCTGCCTTCCATGGTATGTATGGATGGATTCACACTATCACACGTTTATGAGCCAGTGGACGTTTTTGACAAGTCTTTGGTTGACGAGTTCGTCCCAAAATACACTCCAGTACATGCGGTTTTGGATCCTAAGACTCCTTTGACTCAGGGGCCAATTGGTTTCCCAACGCATTACATGGAGTTCAGGAAAGAATTGTGCGATGCAGTTGATGGTTCACTATCTGTTATTGAAGAGGTAATGAGTGATTTCAGCAAGAAGTTCCCGGTTACGATTCCTCTGTCACGCCCTGAGAAGTATTATCACATTGAAG
>JAHIYG010000131.1 GCA_018815265.1 Candidatus Altarchaeota archaeon
AACGGAATTCAAAAACATAATGTTCAAAAATTTAAGCTTCTTGACATATCTGGTAACAAAATAAAATATGAATGCTCAAATAATTTTGTTATCGGCTATAATAGGAAAAAAATCAATGTTTAAACATGTTCATAGTATTTGAAGGCGTTGATGGATGCGGTAAATCAACTCATGCGAAACTATTGACGCAGTGGCTTCGAAAGAGGGGAAAGAACGTTTTTTACACTGCAGAACCGACAAATGGAGAGGTTGGAGTCCTAATCAGGAAAATCCTCTCAGGAAAGATAACTGCAGACCCGAAAACACTGGCGCTGCTTTTCACTGCAGACCGTGCACAGCACGTTTTAGAGATTGAAAAACACCTGAGGAAGGGCCATATAGTCGTGTCAGACAGGTACTATCACTCCACTGTCGCATACCAAGCAGCACAGGGCATCGACAGGAACTGGCTTTTGAAACTCAACAACTTCGCACCCAATGCAGACATTGTCTTGTACCTTGACGTCTCAGCCAAAGACGCTGAAATGCGCGCAAGGTCAGGGGAGATATTCGAGAAAAAAGAATTTCTCGCCAAAGTCAGAAGAGAATACATGAAATTCAAGAGATTAGACATAGTTGACGCAACAGAAGAAAAAAAGACCGTGCAGGATAAGATACGGGAAATTGTCAGCGATGCTCTGGATAAAAGATAGTCTGCAACACATCAGCTGCCAAATGCACAACCAGGGAGACAAATATGGGTTCTACAAAGGGGATAACATAATTTTTTGTTAGAAGATAGAAGAACCCTATCAGGACAGAATGAGATATAAGCCTGACATAACCTAGTCCCTTGAAATGCAGCATGTTCCTGACCTCAACCACCTTTCTCTTCTTGAGGGGGTGAGCCAGCAACTCAAAAAACACATGCCTCTTCTTCTTGAAAAATAAAATCACAAAGAAATGGTCCAAATCCAAAAGGACTGTGACAGCCGACGAGACGATGACCCACACGAGAAGGACTTGAACCGGCAACCCAATGTATAGGCCGTATAGTATGACTGCAGCCGTTGAGGTGATTACATGTTGCTTCGGATACATTTTAGGTATATTCGTTTAATCTTCTCTGCTCCAGACTAAAGTAGTTTTGCGGCTTGAATTCTGAAATCTTTGGCGAATCCTCTTGGCGCACATAAATATTCAGCGTAAGTTTCTCGCGTTCTGAAATCTCAAGAGAACGAGCAAGTGGGGAAACGTCAAGTATTGGCTTCAAACCCGATTTTGTCTTCACCTTCACACGGTATGCGTTCATGCTCGACTCAGGGTAGTCAAGAAGAAGATAACCCGCTTCAATATTCAAATCCCCTGCAATCTTAGCCTCTATCTCAGATGTGCTTTTCGAAAGCTCGGCCCTGCTTTCCTCCACAATGTTTGAGACAGGCTCTGAAAACACGCACTTGAAAAGTATGCGCGCATCTATTCTCCCAACCATCTCCGAAGCATATCCTCCCACACCACGCATGCGGGAGATAAAGCCTATGTCATCTGACGCCACAATCTCCCCCAGGTTTTCTTCTGTGAGAAGCTTTTCCAATGCATTAGACATCATCGCCTCAGCAATCCTTTTTGTGTGATGGCGGTATACTGTCTGATACATCATGTTCCTGTTTATGAGAAGGGACTCCGCAGCCTCTAAACCGCCCTCTGAAACAATGATATCGCCCCTGACAAGGGAGATGCTGTAAAGCAGGCGTTCAACGTCTGTGACACCGTATGCGACACCAGCATAGTATGCGTCCCGGACCAAATAATCCATTTTGTCAACATCCACCTCAGAAGATAGAATCTTCCCCAACTTCCCCCTCCCATGAACCAAATCAGACACGTCCTGGGGATTCAATCCAGAAGACTTTAGGATGTCGGCTATTTCAGAGTCCAAAATCAACTCAGACGTCCGCACCTCATGGTCGAAGCCGTAGCTTCCGAATACCCGATCGAATGTGTGGCTGAACGGCGCATGGCCAATGTCATGAAGCAGCGACGCTGCCTGCAGATGCAACCTGTCAACTTCTGAAACACAAAGATGAGAGGATAATACGCCTGCGAGGTGATACACTCCAAGGCTGTGCTCAAAACGTGTGGAATTCATCGAAGGATACACTAGATAGCAGAAGCCGTTCTGCTTGATGTTTCGAAGCCTCTGGACATATGAAGTATCCATTAACTCAGTCGCCAAGTCATCCAACCGTATGTTGCCGTGTATTGGGTCCCTGATGATTTTCGAAGACATTATAGACATATTTTATAGCACACCATTAATATGTTAAGGTATGTGGCTTCAAAAATACAAATCCAAGAAACTAGATGAATACGTCGGAAAGGCCGTCGTTGAAGAAATAAGAAAATGGGTTGGGGAACCGCTCATCATATATGGTGCAACAGGGGTTGGCAAAACCCTGTTAGCTGAGCTGATAGCGCAAGATAGGGAGTGGGACATATATCAAGTCAACGATGAAAACATCCAGCAAGCACTGACTGCAGCAAACACAAAAACCCTATTTGGAGGGGAAAAACTCATTTTGGTAGAGGATATAGAGCAGCTTAGAGACCTCAAAGAACTGGGGAAACTCGTAGATGAAACGAAAAGCCCTCTGATACTCACTACAAGAGACTACTCAAACAAAAGGCTCGCCACAGTAAAGAAGAAATGCAAATCACTGCAGATTAAACGCCCGCTCCCAGCAACACTTAGGAAGTATCTCGAAGCCATATTGGATGCTGAAGGCATAGAATGCGAAAGGGACGTGCTGGAAAAAATAGTCAAAGGCGCGCAGGGAGACATAAGAGCAGCCATTCTCGATTTGGAGGCGCTGTCAATTGGCAGGGGAAAAATAAAAGAAGACGACGTGCAGTCCATGTCACTTACGCGGGACCGAACAACAGACATATACAAGGCGTTAAGCCAGATATTCGGCGGCAAGGACATACAAAAGGTTATCTCCTCCACATGGGACCTAAGCGAACAGCCAAAAGACATAATATGGTGGGTGGAGGAGAATACCCCACGCCTATACCAGGACAGAGAATCCCTGGCAAACGCTTTTGAAAACATCTCCAAGTCAGACAGGTACATTGGTAGGATACTCAACAGGCAGTACTGGGGGTTTCTAAGGTATGCAAACGCACTAATGACAGCTGGCGTCAACTGCGTAAGGCCAGAGAGAGTTAACTACATACAGTATATGTTCCCAAGCTATTTCTCAGCGCTTGGAAGAACCAAAAAAGACAGGAACATTGAGGGTTCAATAGCAGAAAAAATTTCCCCAACCATACATGTTTCGAAAAAGGTCGCAATAAAGGAATACATACCACTATACAGTGTACTCCTGAAAAAGAAGAGCATAGATGTGGAGGAACTTACACAGACATACAACCTCACAGACGAGGAGATACAGTACCTGGTCAGTTGACTAATGACATGTGGAAAGCCGGAGGGTCGAGTATGTTTTTCTTGACAGCGCACGATTCAATCGACGCCAACAACGCATCCCTGTATTTCAGCGGAAACCCATCTGGCACCACAACAGAGATGTCAACGTCTGAGATGCCCTTTTTCTCGGGTTTTCTCCTGACATCCAATGCAATCTTCAAGCCGTCTGTTGAGATGCTTCTCTGCTGGCAAAATCGCAAAGCATAAAAGCCGGCACATGCTGCAATAGACGCCAAAAAAACCTCAAACGGTTGTGGGGCACTATCTTGCCCACCAGCCTCCACGGGCTGGTCAGTTGATATCACATGCCCGGAGGGGGATTTAACATCAACCTTCACACCGCCAGGAAAAGAAACAACATATGCCATCTTTAGATGAGATTGTCTATCTTTTGTTTCAGCACCTGTTTCGGAAGCGCTCCAACGACCCTGTCCACCAAGTGTCCATCTTTGAAAAACAAAAGCGTAGGTATGCTCATGACCTCGAATTTAGATGCTGTATCCTGATTATCGTCCACGTTCAACTTGCCAAACACCACCTTTCCAGAGTATTCTGCTGCTAGCTCCTCAATGACTGGCGCCAGCATCCTGCACGGCCCACACCAAGGAGCCCACAGGTCAGCAACAACCAAACTGTGCTTCGAAACTACACCCTCAAATCCATCATCCGATAATTCAATAGTTTTGTCCATCTTGTTTTTTTCCTCCAAAATCTCGCTCATCCTCTTTTTCCTCAAAGCCTCTAGTTCATCCACAAAACAGATACAAACACGAGTAATTTAAAGGTGATGGTTTACGGCAGGTAATCAGTCTTCTCCTTTGATTTCCTTTTTCATCTTCTCTTTCTT
>JAHIYG010000132.1 GCA_018815265.1 Candidatus Altarchaeota archaeon
AAAACAAGAAATTGGGTGGAATCCAAACTATTGTGCTTACGAATTCTGAAGACCATACATCAATAAAAAAAGCATATGAACTGGGGGCTAATGCATATATTACAAAGCCGATAGACCCAATAGACTTGATAAAGAAGATAATTGAATTGGATGACATTAAAATAGAAGTCTGCCCCATTTAATCAAAGGTTGACATGAACCCAGAAGGCATTAGCATATTGTTGGTTGAAGACGAAGAGGATGACGTAATAGTTACGAAGAGGGCTTTTGAGGAAAGCTCAATGAATCCGCAGTTGTATGTGGCTTCAGACGGGTTGGATGCACTACAGCAGCTGGGTATAGAGGATGGCATACCTGCAGAGGAGCATAAGACTCCCCAGCTTATTCTTTTGGATTTGAACATGGACAGGATGGACGGCTTCGAGTTTCTTCAGATTCTGCGGTCGAATGAAATGTTCAAGTCTATTCCGGTGATAGTGTTGTCCTCGTCAGACAGGCAAAATGACGTAAACAGGGCGTATGAAGTGGGTGCTAACAACTATATAGTTAAGCCTGTAGACGTACACGACTTCAAAAGGGTAATCTCCGCAGTGGAAGATTACTGGTTTGTGACGTCAAAGATACCTAAAGCTAAGAGGACAATCTCTTCATAAACCTAAATCTTTACTAGTAAAGCACCAACGCCTGCGAGCAAGAACGAAAGCATTGGCATGCAGCAGCATTTTCCATCTAACGCATTGTTTTGGAGTATTGAACTGGCTGCGTCAACGGCGGATGCGTCAGATTCCACATACGCATCCTCTGGCGTATCTATCATGTCGAATTTGACTGACCCGTCAAGCTGCTGGACCCCACCCTTCTGAGAGACAACGCGTCCAGGGAGTTTTACGTAATAGTCGTAGACGAAACCCGTCTTCCTCAGCTCCTCCATCTGCTTCTTCTGGTCAGTGTCAGGTAATGTAGTCTTTGTGCCTGATGTTTTATCGTCTCCGTTCATGTCATTTAATGCCTGTTTCACATTCAACCTGTATCTGCCACCCATCATGCTTAATCCCTTTGTTCCGATTCTGTTGATTTTCCCTGTTAAGGTGATTACTTGGTTGACTTTGTCGTATGTACATTTTACGTCTGTGACACGGGGGTTATCTTGTTTGATGTCTTTACAGGGGTCTGTCTTTGAATCGTCGCCTGAAGCGGTTTTGTTTACTGCCTCCAATGTCATCACAAACGTTGATATCCCGTCTGCGCCGATGTTTTCCCTAAACACTATCTTTATGCACCCTGACATCAAAACCAAGGCAAAAATCAAGCCCACAACCAATATTTTTTTCATGCCTTCACCACTTACATCCCCTGTTTTTATATTTGTTATCTTAGTGTTTAAATCTGTTGTTTTTCGAATTAAGTTCTCACATTAGGGATTTCATTATTGCTTTTTCTATTTGCCTCCCCATTGTGGCTTCAATCTTGTCTTTGGCAAAAAACCTAGCCCGATCTATTATTCCCGGATACTGCCTCGCATATCTTTCCATACAGTCTTCTCTTTCATCCTCGTCACCTAGCTTCTCACATATTTTCCTATCCTTTTGGGCTATAGCTATTTCCTCTACGCATTCTGACTTTTGTTGTGTGTAAATTATCTTCAGGCATTTATCAGGGTTTTTTGTGTTTACTGCTATTTTTTTTATGCATTCATCTGAGCTTTTTGACTTGCTACAGTATAGTTCGTTTACCCGTGTCTGGGCTACACCTTCGTAGCATTTTTCCCTTTCATTTTGAGATAGTTTCTCGCATATTTCTGGGTTTCCACTATTTATTCCAACATACATTTTGCATCTTTCAGCTTCTACATAGTCTAGTTTATTGCATGCGCCTTCATCTTTTCCAGTTGCCTTCTGGCAGAAGTCTAGTTTGCTTTTGTCAGTCATTTTAGAGCATAGTTCCGGCCTTCTAGCCTCCAATGCAACTGCAAGATTGCATTCATCCCTGAGTTTCAAATCTTTAGAGTAATCGCAGAGGCCTGAATTTTTTGTTGCCGCCCCAATTCTTGTGTAGCATTCATTCCTCATCGTCGAATCCAATGTTTTTTCGCACAGACGTGGGTTCTTCTGGCCTTCAGCCATTACTAGGTAGCAGGCACCCAGTCCAGAGTCCGAGGTGAGGCGGTCACATACTTCTGGGTCCTGGACGTTTTTAGCTACTGTTGTTATACAAGTGAATTTTACGTTTGAATCAGCTATGTTTGCACATATTATTGGGTCGTTTTGACGGGTTGAAATGCTCAGCAAGCATTCATCATGTATCCCAGCGTCTTTTATGATTTTACATTTTCCGGGGTTATCTAGGAATTTTATGACTTTTGAATAGCAGTTGTTTCTCAAATCCACATCAGCTTGTTGCTCGCATATTGCAGGGTCTTCATTGTCTATTGCAAGTTTCGTGTTTTCATCCAAGTCTTCAAGGCATCCGCAAAGCAATAACACAGTAAAAATGCATATGATAACTGTCCAGACTACTGTGTGTTTCTTTAGTGCCATATCCCTCCCCTCACTAGATGATTATTTTTTTGAATAATGACGCCATGACAGATATCAGCGGTAGCGACATGAGGAAGCTGCAGCAGGGGAGGTTCTGAGGTGTTAAACCCCCTATTATGCCTTCTTTTTCCCCTATGCACCTGATGTTTTTTCCGCATTCGATCTCCTCTGGCTTGGGCATTCCCTGCATCCCTTCGCAGGTGTTGGTTTTGTTTGAGCATTTGTCTCCTGCAAGCCAGTACCTGCATTCATTGTCTGTCTTGCATGCAACAGGTGTGGTCTTTATCGTAGTGGAGAGCATCCCCAACGGTTTTTTGGGATTGATTTTCTCATGCACTACCTTGTTTGTTATGGTGTATTTGTCTTTTCCTGTGTTTTCCGTCCCACCCTGCAGAACAGATACGGTATATGTGACGTTGTAGCCTTGCGGCGCCATGGGTATTGCAATCTTTCCGTCTTGAACGGGGATGTAGTGTGTGCGTGAAAGGTGCTTGTACGGTTCGCTGTAGTTTATCTCCAGCTTCACATAGGTGTTGAGTACCTGTTTTCCACTTGGGTCTTTGGCTTCGATTAGGACTTCAGTGCCTGGTTCGTATTCCAGGTCTTTTCTGAAGTTCCTGAATTTTCCGCTGAACCCGAACTCCTCTCCAGTGTCCCATTTGCTGTTGTTGTTTCGGTCCTGGAATGCGTTGTGCAGGAGGAATACGTAGTCGAGTTTGCTGATGTTCATTCCAGGCTGCACCTCATTGAGTTGCCTGATTCCTGATGAGTTCAGGACTATGTATAGGTCTCTTATTTTCCGAACCAGCCGCTCTCCATCTCCGTCTTTAAAATCCCTTTTTGTCTTCATGGCATTCCATACTTGGATTGGCCAGATGCTTACTGCGTCGTCGTCCGGGCCGCCATAGTCGCCGTTGTAGTCAGATAGGTCAAGCAGTATTCCCGCAATGGCTAGCTCCTCTGCCGTTACCGGCTGCGTCGGGTCGTCTATTTTATAGTTTGCCTCAAGGTTCCAGACTGTGTTTCCTTCGACTTCATAGTCTCCGTTTTTGCCCATGCCATAGTCCTTCTTCATCATTAATGCACAGTATTCAGCCCAACCCTCAATCAGTCCCTGTTCAGTGTCTGGGTTTACGAAGTAGCCGCCGTGGTTTTGGCCTACTGCATTCCTCTTGACTGTCTTGACTTCAGAGTGTATGTGGTGGCAGTATTCATGGAATTCCCGGTTTGTCGGCGCCTCAAATGCTGAGAAGTCTGAATCAGTCCATTTTATGCGGGTTCCAGTCTCATCCGGTGCTTCTGCAACCCAAATTTCAGCCAGATGGGATGTGCCGAAGTTAGAATATGCTAGTGTCCTCTCCCTGACGGTGTCCCCTTTCCGGAGTGTGTTTTCCTTCCATTCGGCTGCCCGCAACATGTTCGCATATATTTTTCCTACCCCCTTTAGGCGGTCATTGTTTGCGATTGGGGTTTTTGTCAGGTCCATGTCCGCATACTTGAGTTTCTTGTCTGTAACATGGATGTCTTTGTCGAAATAGATTCCCCACGGGTCGTTTGGTGAATCTTTGTTTGCTACATAAAGTTTCTTTTTCTGGTTGTCGAATATCAATGCAATATTTATCTTTCCACTGGGGTCGAATCCTGGTGCATAGTTCCATGTGAACTTCCCGTAATCATCAGTCCAGACTGTGTATTCCGGGTCGTCGAAGTTTCGTGCAGAATGCTTGGTGCCGTCCTTGTCAAAGTATTCAATATACACTTTAGCCCGTCTGATTGGAACCTTTTCGCCTTGCGGATTTTTTGTGGTGTCAGTATAGTATACCTCCCCAGGTATTCTTCCGACGCATTTGTCCTTTCCAATGCATCCCTGAGGGCATGTCGCATTCTTTGAATATACGCACTGTCCTGAGCTTTGGTTGCATATGCCCTCCCATTTGATTCCTCGCCAGTCGCATTCGCCCTCGCATACTACACCCCTGCATTTGTCGTCTTCATCTTTGCATCTGCCACTGTATGCGTCGCATCCTGTTTTGCAATCTGTTATTTTGTAGTCGCAGCTTTTGGTTGCGGGGTTGCATTTGCCTGCAGTGTATAGTTTGTTGCCTTCACATTTCGACTTGCATTCTATCCCAGCGCATTTGTCTGTGCATCCGCGCTCGTCCTTCGGGTCTTTGCCGCTGCATTCCGCGCTGCTGAAGCATCCGCAGTCTCTTGCGCAGTTTTGGCAGTTCTCATCTTTTCTGTTCTCGCATTTGCCGTCGCCGCATACTGGTTTGGCATTTTCTTCCATGCATCTTTCAAAGTTTCGGCCGGTGGTGATCATCTGGGTTCTCCCGCATCCGAATCCCTCGCATCTGCATGGGCCGCCACTTAAGTCCGCGCATGCGGGGCTTGCTGTTGAGGATTTTGGGTCGTAGCCGCACCAGACCGACGAGCAGTCCCACCCACCGAGTTCTCCGCAGCTGTAGTAGCAAAGACATCCTTTAAGCTTGTCTTCGCTGTATTCCCATGCTGAAACAGACAATGTGAAGAAGAGCAGTATTGATAAAATCATTAATGCATTCCTTGAGCCAACCATAGGAGAAATATTTTTTTTTCCGAATATAAAGAACATTTTCTTATATATTCCAGGACATGATGCGCGTTGAAATGTATTTGGGACTGAAAGACGTCCCTGGAAGCCTTGTTAGGGCGTTGGAGCCCATATCCTCTTGCGGGGGAAACATTGTGAGCGTCATACACAGCCGTAAGAAGGCTGATGTCGTGGGTGTGGAGGTAATCTTCGACGTGAGGGACATCAGTACCTTAACCAGGATAATCAAGGAGTTGGAATCTAATCAGGTCAGGGTGAGGGATGTTATTGCGGAAGGAACTAGGTACTACAGCAAAAAAATACTTACTTTCCTGCTTATAGGCCATGTCATAGACAAGGATTTGCGGGATACCATCGACAGAATAAATGCGTTGGGGTTAGTCAGGGATGTCGAGGTGAGGATGGTGAACCCTGATGATGAGTCTTCTGTTTTGATGAGGGTGAATGTCAGCGAGGAGAAACGCAAGTCCCTTTACAGCGAGCTACATGCCCTTTGTTCAGAAAAGGGTTTCACTATAGTGAAGGAGGTTGGGCAGTGAATACTCTGAAGTTGATTATTGTGGGATTTGGCAATATAGGCAGGGGGCTGGTCAGGTCTCTCATAGACAACGGAGCCGAGGTTAGAAGGCAGGGCTTTGATTTGAAGGTTGTTGCAGTGTGTGAAGTCAAAGGCTGCGTTGTTGATGTAAATGGATTGGATTTGAGGAAGCTGTTGGATGGGCCGGTTGAATGGGGTAAAGCCAAAACTTTGGATGTTATTTCATCTGTTTCAGCAGATGTTGTTGTGGAGTTGACTCCAGGCAATGTTGAATCTGGGGAGCCTGGTTTGTCGCATATGTTTGCGGCTTTGAATGCGAAAAAGCATGTTGTCACTTCGAACAAGAGCCCTTTGGCAGTGGCCTATGCCAGATTGGTTGATGAAGCTTTGAAAAACGGGGTTTCACTGAAGTATGAGGCGACTGTCGGCGGCGCGATTCCGATTATTTCCTGTTGTGAGAAGGAGCTTCAAGGCAACAGGATAAGAAACATTTATGGGATAATGAATGGCACTACAAATTACATTCTTACGAAAATGGATGAGGAGGGTGTTGACTTTAAGTCGGCGTTGGCTGAGGCTCAGCAGCTGGGTTACGCTGAAACCAACTCATCCTATGATATCTCCGGTTTGGATACTGCGTCTAAGGTCCTTATATTGGGCAATGCTTTGATGGACACTAAACTCTCCATGAAGGAGTTGTCTGTTTCAGGGATTGAAAACATTTCTGCTGAAGCAATGGAGGTCGCAAAGGAGTACGGGTATACCATAAAGCTCATAGGTGATGTTGTACGGCGCGAGGTCGCTCCGAGGCTTGTGCCGCTGGATCATCCGTTGAATGTTGGTGGGAGCTTGAACGCGATTTTGGTAGAGACAGACTTGGCTGGGGAGCTCACCTTCATAGGATATGGGGCAGGGCCGAAGCAGACTTCTTCAGCGTTGATATCAGACATTTTGACGGTAGCCAGG
>JAHIYG010000133.1 GCA_018815265.1 Candidatus Altarchaeota archaeon
GAAAAACTAGTCCAAGACGCCATAAAAGAAGCAATAACTGGCAAAACAAGCCTGGTTATTGCCCATAGATTGTCAACAATAAAAAATGCAGATAAGATAGTGGTCATAGAGGATGGAAAAATGGTTGAGGAGGGAGGATTCAAAGAGCTCATCAATATACATGGTAGATTTTATGAATTTTGGAATAAACAGATGATAGAATGAATAAGAGAGATGAGAATCCGACAATTGCATTCATAATAGATGAGTTCTCAGACAAGTCAAACGAATTGGAACGGGCGACTTGGACAGACAAAAATAGATTCAAAAGAATATTCTGCGCAGTCAGGGGATACATCGACAACCCAGAATGCTTAAGAGATTGCCAAGACGCAGAGATAATAGATTTAGATGGAAAAAGTTTTCTTGACCCAGCTGCGATTATTAAGTTGTACCATGTGATGAAAAGAGAGGACATAGATGTGATACACACTTTCTTCCACAGAAGCGGATTGCTTGTTAGAATGCTGTCCATATTCACCAAAAAAAAAATAGTTCATTCATTTTGTTCACACTACTCAAAATATTCGCTTGTTTCGAGAATAGCCCACCTGATTACTTCGCCATTAATAGATGAGGCAATATTCGTATCCGAAAGCTCAGTTAAGTCGTTGAATTGGGTGGAGAAAAAAGCTTATCTGGGAAAATCCCATGTAGTCCATAATGGGGTGGACATTGAAAAAATCGAAAAAACGAAAAAACAGAAGGCTGACGTATTGAAAAAATACCATATCCCAACGGATAAAACACTATTATTCACATCATCCAGAATTGAGCCAGTAAAGGATATTGAAACAATCGTTGAAGCCTTTAAGAAAATAAAGAAATCAGCACCCAATACCTATCTTATAATCGCGGGGGGAGGGAAAGACAAAAAGAATCCTAAAAACATACCAGAAGAAACATTAAGCCACTCTGGGGTCCTCTTTCTCGGTAAAATCAGGAAAAAAGACGTTTATGCCATCTTATACTCAATAGACTATTTTATAATGGCATCTCGGTGGGAGGGAATTTCACTGTCAGTTTTAGAAGCTATGGCAGCCTCTAAGCCGACAATACTGTCTGACATACCTTCTTTCAGAGAGATTGCCTTAGATGGGGATACTGCAGTATTTTTTAAAACGGGGGATTCTGAAGACTTAGCCAAAAAAGCAATTAACCTCATAGAGGACCTGAGATTATCTAAAAAACTAGGTCAACAAGCGCATAAGCACGTAGTGGATAATTTCAATAAAGACAAAGTCTCGAAGGCATATGAAAAAATATATTACAATATGATTTACAAAAAATGAAAACACGCATCTGTTTCATATCTCCATCAGCCCATTCCAAGATGGGAGGGGCAGAAAGCCAATTAAGACACCTTCTAAAAACATTAGGTAAAAGAGGTGTTTATGCTTTCATAATAACCCGCGACATAGGCTCGGAGATAGAGCAGGAGGTAGTGGATGAAATACCCACATATTTCCTTTTCTCACGGTTAGGGTCATTTTCTTTTGTCTTATCTGCAATAGCATTTCTAATGAGAAGAGTGAGCGAATTTGACATAGTACATGTGCACACCCACTGCTCTCCGGTTCTGATTGGTGTTCCCTTCAGGCTTTTCTTCGGCAAAAAGGTGATTGTGCTCATGAGAGGTTCAGCAGAAGACATCTCAAAAGCCAGGTATTTAATCTTAAAGCATGTAGCTGACAAGTTTATTGTGTTGAACCAATTCGCACACGACAATCTCAACAATGCAGGAATAGATAGTGAAAAAATAGTTAAGATGCGAAATGGTGTCGACCTATACTATTTCAAACCATGTGGGAAAACTACCAGAAAAAAAATAAGGGCAAAATACGGTTTAAGAGGTGAGACAGTCGTTTCTTCAGTCACACGTTTAGTCCCTGTGAAACAGGTTCATTTATCGGTTGACATAATGAGGGAGTTGGTTAAAATCAACCCGAAAACCATGCTTTTAATTGTGGGTGATGGACCTCAGAGGAAAGAATTAGAAAAGACCATAGAGGACCTTAGGCTGCAAAGCCATGTTAGGCTGCTTGGCGAATGCAATAAAGAAACTGTCCGGGAGATACTTCAGATTTCAGACTACTACCTGCAGACTTCAGCGTCTGAAGGAATGTCTAATTCAATTTTAGAGGCGATGTCCACCGGCTTGCCAGCAATAGTCAGTGACATACCTGCAAACAGGGAAATAATAGTAAACGGAACAGATGGTTGCCTGTGCAACAATGAAATAATCAGTGAATATATAGACACATTCAAAACACTTTTTAAAGACGGTAGGAAAAAGGCAGGAATTGGGTTAAATGCAAGGAAAAGGGTCGGAAAAAACAATGACATCAGAGAGATATGCAGGGAGTATATTACATTATACAGTTGCCTCTTGTCCGGCAAGAATGCGTGATAGAGCCTGGAGGAGTTAAATCCTTAACGCATTTATTTATAACAGGATTATCATAGATACAATATCTCTGGTAGGGGTAAGTAATGGCTAAAGATTTGGATGTGGTCGACATAAAGGAAGTATTGATTAAAGGATGGCGAAAGATTTTATTTACCACATTGATATTCACGCTGTCAATACTGATTATATCTCTTATAGTACCCAGGACCTATGAAACCAAAGCCGTGATACAACTAGGAAGCATATACAACAAAGGAGTCTACGATACTTTTGAGGCAAAAAATATTTTCTTGTCTACGGAAATTATCCAGCCAATAATCACAAAATATTACGAGGGCGACGATGCAGATTATCAAAACTTCGTAGATGAAAAAATTGATGTAGAGCTTGTGTCCGAATCATATGGGTATCAGCAAACAGGCCTTGTCCCTTTTCTGAGGATAACACTAAGAGCTGATGATACAGACAAAAGCAAGGAAATGATAGATGAAATGGTCAATGCATTTATAGAGAAGGGAAATAAGGAAATCAAAAATGAGGAGGATGCATTCACGAGGGAATACTTACAGTACAAGGATAAATACATCCAAGAAAAAGATGCCGCTCTAAAGGTAGCAGAAGAGGATTACAACAATACTATTGAAACAACAAATGTCCAGTATGATATTGGAGTCAAAAAGACGCAGGAGGAGATGTTAGAGCGCGAGTTACGGATTAAAAATTTAGAGGCTGACTTAGAGAAAATGACATCTGAAGTGGAAAGAGTAGATATGGTATCCAGTGACCCGTCATATATTGGACGAGTCGCCCTGTTGAAAACGCTGTTGGAAGACAGTAAGAGCAGGTTGAATCAGGAACAAAACCTTTTAATTGGTTTAAAAAGTAGTTTAGGAAACATGGAGAGAGGTTATAAGAAAGTAATATCCACTGCAGAGATCAAGTATGCTAGAGAAAAAAAATCTGCCCTATCAACATATGAAAAATACATGCTCGATAATGAGGTAAAATATGAAAAGAACAAGAACTCGATTAAGAAGTTTTTAGTATCTATTGATGCGCAAAAACCAAAAACATACAAATACCCTAATATAGCATTAAACATCGTTATTTCCGTCTTCACAGGATTATTTTTGGGATCAATCTGGGCTCTGATAGCGCAGGAAAAAAAAAGAAAACCAAGATAAGCCGATGAATACAAAGGATAACCTAGCAAAAGCATTCATTTACACATTATTGATGGCTCTAGTGTATGTGCTTTCAATATACCTTCCCAGAATGCATTATGCCCTGGCATTAATCATCGGCGCCGCACTATTTGTTACAATAATCCTGAACCCGCTAGTCGGTTTGATTGCAATAGCTCTTACAAGTGAATACACCAATATAGAAAAAGCAATAAGCCTTCCGGCTGGCCTTTCAACAGATCTTTTCTTGGGATTAGCGGTTTTTTCAGGTTTCATACTTGAAAAGGTTAGGAGGAGAAGTACTACACTGCAAAAAAGCCCGTATGACATGCCTATGGCATACATTATATTATTCCTCTCTATTGGTATATTGGCAGGGTCAAATTCAGGCTATAACCAGTTTACAGACAATTTGCAAATATTGAGTTTTTTAAAAATAATCAGCTTAGTATCCATATATTACATAACCTACAACATCCTCGATTCAAAGAGGAAGATAAGAATAGTCTTTAATTCCATTTTAATAGGCACGGCAGCAGTAGGGGGCATAAGCATCCTATTGTACATGATGAATATCCAAAATCCCATACCCAACATTGAAGTATTTACTGGGGACCCGAGCGGTTTAAAGCGTTTGCAGGGTTTTTCAGAGGACCCCAATAATTTTGCCACATTTTTTGCATACCTGATACCCTATCCCATAATCATGCTTTTGTACAAGAAGAAAAGAGTTGAAAAGATATACTACAATTTGTTAGCAGTTATTTTTTTAACTTCAACGATACTCACTTTCTCAAGGAGTGAATGGATTGCTGCATTAACAAGCTTAGTTGTTGCATACATCCTCATATGCAAGC
>JAHIYG010000010.1 GCA_018815265.1 Candidatus Altarchaeota archaeon
ACCTTCATGACCTCGTTCATCCTGTTTGAAAGGCTCGAGAGATACGTGTCCAACATCCCAGCTACTATGTCCCGGTAGGTCTCTATAGTGTCTATTACTTCGACTATATGGTCGTAGATGTCCCTGAAATAAATCCTAGACTGCTTGGTGAGAATCTTCGAATCACTTCTCAATATGGCGTTAATCACCTCCCTCAAAGGCCAGATGGAGCGCCGCAGGGTTATCAGCTCCCTTTTGAAGCTGTAGACAGACTTCAGCGTCTTAGGAGTCGTAGACTTTATGACTTCATCTTCCAGATACTCTATCTTGTCTCCCAGATGCTCAAGTATCACGAAATAATTGTCCACTATGGTGTCTACAAGGCAATAGAGGAGATAATCTGCTCCCATAGTCCTCATTTTGCCTTTTCCAGTTCTGATTCTCTCCCGCACAGGCTCGAATATGTCTCCTGGGGTTTCCAGAAAAGATAGTATGTAGCGGGGGGTGATGATGAAGCTCACCTGCTCCGAAGACACAGATGAGTTTTTAGGGGTAAGGCCTAGCATCCTCACAACCAAGTAGATGTATGATTCCATATCCTCCAATTTAGGCCGCTGGGTTGTGTTCATTATGTCCTCGAGGATTAATGGATGTATATCAAAGCGTTCGCCTATCTTCTGCAGAACGTCGACGTCATGTATGCCTGTGACATTAATCCATGTGACTGTTTCATTGTTCTTGTATTTCACGCACTCTTCGAGGTTTGTGTTTCTCTTCTCAAGAAAACTGTCTTTGTTGTAGTCGATGATCCAGTATTCGATTTTATGGGATTTTTCAGAGCCGACGTGGACGAGGGAACCAGGCGGGAGACCGCTTTTAATAGAACGCCTACCCATGTAAAACCATTAGAGTATATGTTTAAATCAGTTTTTAGACCATATCCTCGTGTTCAAATCAAGGTCTTTTACAATACCTATTATCAGGGAGAGGTCGTTGGCTGCGTCATCAAGCATTTTCTTGTCGAAACCGGAGACTATGCTACCTGGCTCAAAAAGGTTCTTGTTGGAGGGCAGTGCAATCATGAGTTTGTTGTCTATGAAAGACAGATAAACCTTAACCTTGGCCTTCTTCCTAAATGTTGTTATCCTATCCATCATGGAGGGGGACAATATGTATCTTGCCTCGATTTGGTCTGTTGAATACACGACAAAGTACTTCTCGAACTCAGGGTCTTCCAATTTAGCAAGGGGCGGCCTTTGGAAGTTCTTCGACTGCACGAACGAACCAAGCATATTGCCCAAAAGGCTTTCTGCACTGTCTGGCAGGACCAATGTTGTGCCGTTGAAGTTTTTGTTGAAGTCAGCCAAGAAAAAAACACCCTTGAATATCGTCACATACTCATATCCCCTGTTTCCGTCGCTTTTTTTGACTTCTTTCCTCTGTTTTGCATCAACTTCCGAGAATTCAATCCTCGTCTCACCAACTTTCCCGCTGAAGTAATCCTCCCCCTCAAAAACATCTACTCTATCCAGGAATATCTTGCTGCTCAGGAAAACATCTAGGGAAACATGTCTTTTCGGGTCAAAGATTATCTCTGCCCCGAGCATCTGCGCAATACGGGGCATAACATATGACTTATATTTTTTAGCAGAGGATTCACCAATGAACCTATATGCTGCGTAGCATGCGATTGCCATGCCCATTGCGAGGATAGTAAACCAAATGGGGGAGATAATCCCGAAGTTTGTGAGCAAGTAGGAGATAATCAGCAATCCTCCGCAGATGAGTAAGACATATGCTAAGTTGCGCCGTGCATTACCCATATGCTCCTTCATCTCCCCTATGTCTAATTCTCGAACTCCTTCTAGGTATTTAGCATCTTCCATGGCTTCTACTTGCCTAATTTCTCAGAGACTGACGGAACCGTTTTTTCTCCGCTTTCAGCTTCGAAAAAGGGTTTTCTCAAAAAGCGGAAGAGGGAGGCGATAATGTTTGTGGGGAACATGTCCACTGCGTTGTTATAGCTTAGCACCTGCGCGTTATACGCCCGCCGTGCCGCTGAAATCTGCTCCTCCAACTCTGTCATGGTCTTCTGCAGGTGCATGAAATTTTCAGAGGCCTTGAGTTGCGGGTAGTTTTCAACAGATACGAACAGGCTCTTCAAAAGTCCAGTCAGCTGGTTTTCGCACCTTAGCTTTTCTTCGACTGGAACGCCAGGCTTTATTGCGCTAGCCCTCAATTCAGTTATCTTCTCAAATACTCCCCTTTCATGCTTCATATAACCTTTCACAGTGGAGATGAGATTAGGTATCAAGTCATGCCTTTTCTTGAGCATCACGTCGACTGACGCGAATGTGTTTTCAACTGCATTGCGTTTAGAGATCAAACTATTGTACATGAATGCTAAGGCGATGAGGAAGACGAATAAAATCCCACCTACTGCAAACAACCCTGTTACTGCAAGCGAAGTTAGAACCTCAATCATATAACCCATTTTGAATCAAGGGTTAAAAAAACAATTCTATAACTCCACTTCATAGGAGTCTAATATCCGTGTTTCAGTGTCT
>JAHIYG010000134.1 GCA_018815265.1 Candidatus Altarchaeota archaeon
AAACGTCACGTCAGGGGGGGCGTCCATGATAATGGGGATAGGCATAGACTTCGGGATACAGGTGACTTCGAGGTTCAGGATTGAGGCGAGAAACAGGCGGAATCTCCCTGCTGCGATGGCTGAGACAATAAGGGCAGTTACCATGCCGATGGGGACGACAACCCTTGCGGCGTTGATTGGCTTCAGGGCCATGTCAATGGGTGAGCTGAAGGTCCTCTCTGATTTGGCTGATATGATGTCTTTGGGTGTTCTTTGCTGCATGCTAGCGGCAATAACACTGGTGCCTGCGCTTTTGGTCTTGGGCGACAAATACCTCGGATGGTTTAGTTGGAGTAAAATATTCAAAATAAAAAAAGGATGGAAAAAATGAAAAACAAGAAAATATTTGCGTGGATATGCATTATTGCACTTATAGGTCTTGCAGAAGCACAAAGCTATGTCGTAGTCAGCGGGAGTTCGCTGCCGACAAACACACAGTCTAACCTAGTCATAGACTATGACCTGTCCAAATACGACCAGAACCTGGAACCAGGCGACATCGGGACTTTGACGCTGGTGATAAAAAACACCGGCACACAGGATGCGACAGACGTGTTGCTGAACATCCCGAGCACGCCAAAGATAAGGATAGACAAGAGGTTTTTTATAGGTTCTGTAAAGTACGGGGCTCCGGCGACCGTGTCTTTGACATACCAAATAGCAAAGGATGCAGAAGTCGGGCAGCACTCCATCCCAATTAGGCTGACCTACGACGGAAAAGACTCAGACGGAAACGCAATAAGCAACATACAGACAAACTACGACTACCCCCTAAAAGTGTATGGCAACCCGAAACTGTCTATCAAGTACCTGCAGGCAGACGATGCAAAAATAGGGGGGGACGTTACTTTGAAGGTCACTATCATGAACATGAAAACCAATGCATTCAACACCGTCGCAACACTTTCACCCCAGACCCAGCTTGTGACAGTGCTAGGCTCAAACAAACAATACATAGGGGAGATTGATTCTGCAGGCACGATTGAGTTGACATATATAGTGCACATAAGCGACACGCTAGAGTCCGGCGCTTACACGATACCTCTGAAACTAGAATATGAAAACAAGGGACACATCCAGCACACTGAAACATTCGACATTGGAGTATATGTCTCAGGCAAGCCAGACATCGGGATAACAGAAGTCACAACAGACCCACAGGAAGCGAACCCTGGCGACGAGGATGTTGAGGTAAAGGTTAAGGTTGAAAACATCGGCACACAAGAGGTGAAGAGCCTGAAGGTTTCGCTTAAGACCTCCGACCCATTCATGGAGTCGAAGTCATATCTTCAGACAAAGGATTTAGGCACTGTCAAGGCAGGGCATTCTTCGACTGTCAGCTTCTACGTCGACATCTCAGACACCGCAAAGGAGGGAATATATGATTTAGACTTCCAAATGGACTATCTGGTAGGCACGGAAAAAACTCAAAAGACCGAGACTGTGAGGATAGTGATTAAGGAAAAACCAGACTTCAAGGTTGAAGCCCAGGAGACTGCGAGTTACCCTGGTTCCATGTCGAAGATGGATGTTAAGGTGACGAACACAGGAAAGGACTGCGAGTCAGTCACGGTGTGGGTTTTGAAAAAGACAGACCACCCATTCGACTTCGATGACAAAAGCCAGTTGATAGGCGACTTAGACAGTGGTGAGACTGGCGAGGCACTTCTAGAATACAGCGTCAAAGAAAATGCGCAAGCCAAAGAATACCTCCTGCCGCTGGAGATACGCTGCTCAAAAGACAACAAAGTATACATTACAACAGACAAGGCGAAAATAACTGTCGACGGGAGAAAGCCAGATGGAGAAAGTAATATGTTCCTGCCAGCATTAGTAGTGTTGGTTGCAGCACTTTTGACAGCAGCATGGATTGTAAAGAAATCGCTTGGTAAGAAACCACAGAACGGCAGGAAAAAATGAGTAAATTAGACATGATAGGACAGGCCAGAGTAGAGAAGAAATCTCCTAGAATTGGGTTTGTCCTAACCATCTTATTTTTCATATTTTTGATTTTAGCAGTGACATCATCTGCAGCATACATTGCGTACAAAGCCCTACAGACCACCACTACATCAACAACGTCAACAACCACTTCGTCCACAACGACAACAACTTCATCGACAACTTCATCGACTACAACGTCAACATCATCCACTTCAACCACAACATCCACTGTTTACATACCAACTACGACAACTACCTTGTGCGGGGGATATTTTGAGCCTGCATGCGACACAGCCGAAAAATGCGCGAGCGGATACACGCTGAATTCAGAGGACTACTGCGTCCCCTATAACTGCGGGGAAGCCGTGAAAAGCGGCAGAGACGGGTGTGGGGAATGGGCGCTTACATCGCCCGATGACTGGTGCAAGATAGAAGGATACAGGCCAGGACTCAGAATTTAAAACAAACTATCTTCTTTTCCCTTCTCTCCTGACGGTTTCAGCCAGTGATGTGAAATCATCCAAAACAGTGGTTATGCTTTCACCTTCTGGAGCCTTTTTTTCTGGTAAGAGATTAGTCACCGTCCTATCCAGGACTGCAGCCATCCGTTTGCCCATATCCCGCAACTTCGAAGAAAGGGCAACCTTCTGTTGGCCCCCCAATCCTCCAACATCCAAGTATGCTGCTGAGTCTATTTTTTCAGTCTTGGTCAAACTCAGGGTCTCAGGCTTCAAATCCCAAACACCATCAGAAGGCATGTCCCGATTCATTAAAAGCACCAAACTCACACCATCCAAATCGACTTTCTCAGAACCTAACCCCCCAGTAGGCAACGGCTTCAAACCCTTTAAGGAAGCCATGTCTCTGGCACCTATCACACCTACAGACGACGCATCAGACACATCATACTTCTGCACCCCCAATGGTATGCCGCGGCCATATACGATACCTGAACTATCAAACACCAAAACACGAGGGTCGCTTTTCTTAAGCTCATCCGAGCCCTCATCCACCTCCCCCGTATCAACAACATAAGTCAAATCCTTGGCCTTAAACACAAAAAAACGATTCTGAGAACCCAAACACGCCTTTCTCGCACCATCAACCAACGCAGAAACAT
>JAHIYG010000135.1 GCA_018815265.1 Candidatus Altarchaeota archaeon
CTGTTTAACCGCCACATGTCTGGCCCGCAAAAGAACTGGCATAGGCGCCCACAAGGCAGCCCCACCCTCTGGCCTGCATTGCGCGACCGTATCTCTCTTAGACTTCTTCCTGGAAACTCTGTTATTTTTCCATAATAATACTCTGATATGTTGGCGTCTGCGTTGTAGCTGCACAATCCAATGTCTCCGTTATAGTCTACATATGCTGAAACATGGGATGTGTAGCATGGCACCCCTTTATGCCAGTGATGATATCTCCCATTTGCAGCTTCGCGCACTTCAAAGTCTGTGACTCCATATATCTCTGCAGCCTTTGTCCTCAAAAGGCGGTAGCCATATCTGTCAGCGAGTTCACTTACTTTGGGCAGAATGTCTCTTTTGAACTCATGGATATCATCTACTGAAAGAAACAGGTCTTGGTTTTCACCACCTTTTATGGGGAGTGGATTAACTTCATCCACTCCATGTATGTTTTCTCCGAGGAACTCTACCAGCTCCGGAAGCCTTCTGAAGTTTTGTCTCGTGAGAACATGGTTTATGGATAGTTTCACCCTTCTCTGTTCGCCTTCTTCTGCAGCTGACAATCTCTTGTTTTGCCGTTCAAGCTCACGGATGCCACGCATGGTTTTCTCCCATGAATCTTCGACACCAGTTGTTTTATCGTGCTGCCCTGGATCAATGCTTTCAACTGAAATGTTTATGGTGTCTACCCCAGCCTCAACCAATGATTCAGCAAGATACTGCCCTTGCAGGCGCCCACCTACTCTGTGGTCAATACCGACAGTAAACAATGTGCTGTTCATGGATACGTATCCCCCTTTCTGCTTGATATATCTTATCAGCGATAACAGGCCGCAGACATCTTCCGCGTCTACTCTACCCCCTTTTTCATGTATCTTTCTCTTGAATTCACGGTATTCCTCTTCTTTCTCAGCCATCAAAAGCGGCTCCCCTCCTGAGAGATTGAAGAAAACACCTTTTCTTTCTCCGTGTTCAGTCACTTCATCCACTAATCCTGTCAGTTTTCTAAACCACTCTTTTTTAGGGAGCTTCAAAGTGTTATCCTTCAAATCACAATACCAACACCTTTGTGGGCATTCCTTCAAAAGCCTGATGCCAAGCCAGTTGACTTTCCCTACCTGCCACCATACACCATCCGCATCAATTCCACGTATGGCCTGTGCAGCCGTATCCTCTATGATGTTCATCGGCCGGTCTACACCCTCCTTTCTCCGCTGAAACAGTGAATACGCAGCATCCGTAGCGCTTTTCACCTCATGTGCCATCCTGAACGCCTGAATGCGCGGATAGTCCCTATATGAAAGGGCAAATACCTGCGATGGCTTCATCTTTAATTCATATCCTCTTAGGACTTCCCATATCCTCCTTGGCTGCCCAGCATCGTCTAATCTTACTGCCCTGAGGCCATAGCCAAAACCCAGGATACAGTCTGCAGGATTCATCAGGAAATCTTCTTTGATATCCTCAAACACGTCCTTAAACCCATCATGCATCCTCCTAAATGTCAGTGTGCCGTCTGCTTCTCGTCCCATCTGCTTTATCAAGGACAATGCAATGACGGTGTCTCTGGTTTTAAGATTGAAAGACTCTGAAATCAATTCAGGCGGCAAAATATCTGCAACCTCTGATGCGATTTTTTTAAATGAGAGTGTGCCATCAGGTGCTCTTCCCATGGTGTTCACGAGCTTCAGCGCTCGTGTGGCAAAGAATGCGTTGCTGTGAAAGGCTTTAGCTACTGATTCCCCGCCGACCACGTCATAGACCGCATCGTATGCTTCGCGTATCTCGGACTCATCATATTCAGGCAGAAAAGAGGCAAGTCTATATTTGCGTTTTATGTTCTCCCATAATTTATGCCTGCCTCCTACGGCGTCGGCTTTTATCTCCTTAAGTTCAGCAAGGGAGTCTGGAGGTGGTTGGTCGGTTTTTCTTCTTCTGACTTCGGTGGTTGACCCTTGGCTCATATGGTAGAAATGGGAAGGAAAACAATATTAATCTACTGGCTTAAGTCGTTTATTATCTCTACATGGTCGAACGCCAGTTTCGGTAGCTTGTTTAGTGGGAACCACTGGGCTTCTTTTGCGTCGTCTCCACCCTCTAGTTTCCCACCTACTACTTCACAAAGGTATGCTACTCCGACTGTGTGGCCTCGCGGGTCTCTACCTGGGTCGGAATATACTCCAACGAGTTTTTTTATTTTTACGTCGAGGCTTGTCTCTTCCCTAGCTTCTCTGACGCATGCGTCCTCGACTTTCTCGCCATAGTCTACGAATCCACCTGGTAACGCCCACATATCCTGATACGGTGGATTCAGCCTCTTTACTAAAACTACTCTTTCGTCTTTGACAATCACCGCATCTGTCGTCACCTTAGGAGACCTATATTCATCAGCCATACTATAATTTGGATTAATCTGGATGGGCTTGCATGGACACTTGAAAGGGCTTTGCTCTTTCAGTGCGCCGACAAGCTGTTGCTTGTCGTGCGTTTGAACCAGGGCTTCAAATTCGAACTTGTTTTGGGCCCGCCCGGATTTGAACCGGGGACCCTCGCCTCGTAAAGGCGATGTCATGACCGGACTAGACCACGAGCCCAATTTGTTTTTTCTTATGGGGGTACACTTATGTTTTGGTGATTTATATTTTCGCGAACCTTTTTGCATGTGGCAAAAAGGCTCATCGGAGTAGACCACGAGCCCAATTTGTTTTTTCTTATGGGGGTACACTTATGTTTTGGTGATTTATATTTTCGCGAACCTTTTTGCATGTGGCAAAAAGGCTCATCGGAGTAGACCACGAGCCCA
>JAHIYG010000011.1 GCA_018815265.1 Candidatus Altarchaeota archaeon
CAATCCCCCCTCTTTTTTTCTCCGGAAGTTATAGAGGAGGTAAATACCTGCTGGGACGAGCAGGTATGACCAGTATGACATGCCCCGGGGTAATATGCTCAGGTAGTATCCATATCCGTAATCATGTCCTTCAACTCCTGTCAATATACGATTAGTGTATAATGTGACTAAAAGCCTCCATACTGGATAGCCCCTGATTATCTGTTGGTAATACCAGGGCGTGACCAGAATTAAAAATAATATGAATGGGTAAATCATTTTTTTAAGTTGGGTTTTCCACTGTTTTGTAACTATAATGTACACTCCGCATATCGCAAGCGGCGCAAGACAAAAAACCCCTCTTGTCATTACTCCCAAACCCGTCAAAACAAAGAACGGGATATATCCCCACTCTTTTCTTATCGTTTTTTGGAAGGCATATACGGCGGCTGTTATGAAGAATGCCGCAGGTATGTCCAACATGAGCATCCTTGAATAGTGTATGAAGAGGGGGCTGGTAGCCAAAACCATCGATGCTATAAAACCTGATTTCTTGTCAAATAAAAGCTCTCCGAGAAAATATGTCAAAAATATGGTTCCAAAACCAAATAATGCAGGAATCAACCTACTGGAAAAAGTTGATATTCCCCATATTTTGTATGCTATGGCTACAAGGTAGAACACCAGAGGTGATTTACCATGGAAAAAGGGTTTGTCTCTGAACTTGATGTTTAATAAGTCATTGTTTTCAACCATGTTTTTTGATATGCTAGCGTAGATACACTCATCGAAGTCTGCGAGGCTTCCCTCTCCAATGCCGGTGAACAAGACAGAAGAAGATATTACTGCTATGACTGCTATTACCAGCATGTCAGTGATTGTTCGTTTTCTCATGGAAATATCCGGCTTCATAGTATTTACACGCATTTTTTTCTTTTATATTGGGTTTTGGCTAATTAGTTTGCATGGATTACACTAAACCTGTTTGGGGAGAGGATGTTGTAAACGCCTTAGCAGGCAAAGGCTGCATTGTTATGGCGACTAACATTAGGATAACACACAGTGCAAGGGGGATAATGTTGGCTGCCAAGGAATTAGACGCAGCAGTCATGTTTGAAATAGCTAAAAGCGAAATAGGCTATACTGACCAGCCACCGAAGGAATTCGTCAGAAACATAGAACAGATTGCTCAGGAGGTGGAGTTCAACCAACCGTATGTGATACACGGCGACCACATAGGCATAAAGGAAAACACTTCAGAGGCTGTAGGTGCCGGCGAGAAACTGATCAAGGACATGTTGGATGCGGGATTCACCTCATTTGCAATAGATGCAAGCCACAACTTTGACGTAGGCGCCCCTACTGTGAGGCAGCAATTGAGAGATAACATAGAAATAACATGCAAGCTGGCGAAACTCATACCTGAGCAGGCTGGTTTGGAGGTTGAAGTTGGTGAAGTCGGCAAGAAAGACCCTAAAACTGGGGAGAAAGCTCTGACAACTGTCGAGGAAGCTAAAACCTATATCCAGGCTATAAAGGATGCTGGATTCAACCCCAACCTTATAGCCACTAACAACGGAACAGCACACGGCAACACATATGACGTAAATGGCAACCTTGTCGAACAGGTAGGTATCGACATAGAACGGACCAAGGCGATTGCAGATGCAATCGCACCATTTGGGACCTATGTCGCGCAGCACGGAATTACGGGAACTCCACTCAACATGATGCACCTCCTTATCGGTGCTGGTGTTTTGAAAGGCAATGTCGGAACCAACTGGCAAAATGTCGCATTAGACTCTATGCCTCACGATTTGGTTTCAAGAATGGAGGATTGGACTCTGAAGAGCCCGCACGCAGAGAAGATGAAGGCTAAAAAACCAGGCATCAGCAGGAACGAACTAGTCGGTAAAAACATAAAAAACGCCATCAAGGTGTTCAAGCCAGAAATCGATGCGTTGTCTGGAGATGACAGGGCAAAGGTTGATGAAGCCACGAAAAACAGTGCGTTGGCGTTTTTCAAGGCTTTCAAAGCTGAAGGAACGGCTTCGGCAGTCAGAGAGTACATTGAAGGGAAGGGCTAATGGTCTGTGTCACATTTGCTGTTCTGCCCAAGGCAGATAAAAACTTAGACAGTAGACTGTCGCAGGAAAAGCATCTCCTAGACTTTTATATCGGTAGAGCCGGTAAGACGCATTATCTTATAGCAACCTCTGTTGAGCCTGTGGAGTTGACTGGCTTGGATGCTGTGCAGATGACGTTTGACGAACGTATCCCCGAGGATTTGCTGGTTTTCATATCTCCTGTAAAAATCAACTATAGCCTGTTGTTGTACCGGCTTTACGCAGGCCTTTTATCTAATCCTTCTCTGATATCTGATGAGCGGCTGTCTGACGGCTTCACATTCAAGGCAGGAGAGACATACCACAGTCCGGAGGATAACATACTCCTCCTGAAGGCACTTTATTCCGGCGGCAGAATAACCCATGTGTACAGGAAGGAGGGAACAGTGTCTGCTTCATCGAATGACCGGGTGTTTCTTGCTAGAGTTGGAGCGTATCATCTGCAAATTACGGACATACTCTCTTCCATGAAGTCTCAGAAGAAAAAACACAAACTCAATCTTTTGTCTTATACACTGAAGTCTGGCAGGATATCCGTGAACAACATATTCAAACCTAAAACACAGGCCATACCTGCGGAGTGGATTCTGTGAGAAACATAATCTATTTTGTCTTGGTAGCGGCCATAATCTCTCTCGGATTGTACATGATTGGCTCGGAAGATGAACCAGCACTACCTGTTTCATCCGGGTTTTTAGAACAATACAGTGTTCCGACGACAATCAAGACATGGGGCAACCAAAGCTACTGTATGAATCTGGAAAACATGACACAGCGGGACTTATGTCTCTTAGATGCTGCATTCAGCCTCAAGGACAGGAATATATGCAGTGACATACACTATGAGAACCTTCTATACAGGTGCAGGGCAAAGGTTGAATCAAACCCTAAATTATGCGATAAAATAGACGTACTCAGCGAAAAGGACTTGTGTCTTTTTGAAATAGCATTCAGGATTAATAACATGACTTACTGCAACGATATCTTCGCGAGAGGACTCAAGGACAGATGCCTTTATGGGTTTGTGATGGATAAGAAACCAGACCCTGCTGTCTGCTTTGACATAGCCAACGAGAGCTTACGGGACAAATGCATATTCTACCATGTTGGTCTGACTACAAACGCAGGAAAACCCTTAATAAGCCCCACACTCTGCTATTTGATTGTTGATGTGGATCTTGAGAGACGGTGCAACGAAACATATCTTATGGGGGGTTGACTGTTGGCGCGAGATAAGATAGTTGACAGCATGAGGGGCTTGGCTATTGTGGCAATGCTTTTTGACCATGCCATACGGAACCTTCTCGTAGACGCCATGAATTCGATGCTATTCTGGACCCCATACCTCATCATACATCAATTCGGGATTTTCTTCTTCATAATAGCTGGATATTGCGTCAATCTATCCGCAGAAAAAAGGACAGGAAGGGGTGACAGAAAAGCTTTTTTAATCCATCTGTTCAAACGCAGCATCTTCATATTTGCATCTGGTTTCGTCATAAACCTCATCCGTGTCGATCCAATGCTTCACTGGAACGTCATACATCTCATAGGCCTATCTGTTTTTCTATGTGGTATATTGAGGGTTTCAGACAACAAAAAAGCATGTGCCGCAATATTTGCACTCCTCATAGCATACTCTATTATTGGCCCGAATGTCACGAGCGAAATGCCAGTCACTAACCTGTCTGACCTGTTTTATTCCGTATTCTTCGTTGGTGAATTTCCCCTGGTGTCCTATCTGATTTATTTCATAATGGGGTTGGGAATTGGATGGTTTGGTTTGGACAAAAAATTCCCTCATGACAAGACCCTGTGGATTATATACTTTTTGGGTTTGTTCTTTATACTCTCCCTGTTAATCATCCCATTCGGATTTTTCGAAAGTAACTTCCCTTTTGTCTTGTTTGTAATCCTATACTTGGTTGCCTCCTACTCTGGATTAACCTTGATGAAGCCTGAGAAGGTTTTTTCCCCTGTTTTTGATATGTTATCATCATATGGGAGATACTCCTTCCACATATACTTCACCCATCAATTCCTCTTCATTTTCGTAGCCAAATACTTTGGCGTCCAAAATACGTTCAGTTTCGCAACTGCAGTATCTTTTTTTGTTTTGTATTCACTGGCTTCATATGCCCTGATTAAAAAGTTAGGTCATTAATGTTTTATTTTGTTAGGGGCCTTAACATCAGCCTTCCAAGTTCTATCATGTTGGGGGATAGATACAGCTCGTATATGTAGTCCTTAATTGTGTAGCTGCTCAGGTAGTCTTTGAAAATATTTTTTTCATGCACTTTATTGACGTATATCAGGTGTTTTTTGCTTGAGGCGGACTTGAGCGTTTCAATAACGTCTTCCTGGATTTTTGCACCCAGGATCTTTTCTGAGAGGTCAAGGCTTTTATATGCAAACGCCTGACAGTTCCATCTCGTGCATGTTTCCATGAATTTTATCCAGTCAAATTTTTTTTCTTTTGACACTATTTTCTTTATGTCCAGTAAATACCTGAGTGGAGTTGTGTGAAAAAAACCACCCCCTCCATATGCTATGCATGTATTTATGGCGAGATTCTCTGGTGAGAGGACATTACATCTGTTTTTTCCACTTTTTATCTGTCTTTTATCATCCCATATGCTGTCATCAACATTCATGGGTGAACTATCAGTCACCAATTTGAAATGCAGGTCTATACTGTAATGCGAGTCTTTTTTGCCCATTTGCATGTGTTGTCCATATTTCATCCAGTAATTTTTACTTTTTCCTCTGGCATCAGTGTAACGCCATCCATGCCCCTCTAGTGTGTCTACTGCATAATCCAGTGTTTCTGGTTTTACAAGTATGTCAATGTCTGCCATAATCCGGGGTTCTAATTCCCTGTAGTATTC
>JAHIYG010000136.1 GCA_018815265.1 Candidatus Altarchaeota archaeon
ATGCTGAACGGCTTGGTGATATAATCATCCGCCCCCAGTTCCAGCCCCAGGACCTTGTCTACTTCGCTGCCCTTGGCTGTCAGCATGATGATGGGGATACACGATGTGTTCTGATCAGCTTTTAAGGACTTGCATATTTCCATCCCTGAAACCCCTGGAAGCATTAAATCAAGCAGGATAAGTGAGGGGGTTTTTAACTTCGCTTTCTTTAATCCGGAAACGCCGTCATAAGCAATGGAAACTTTGTAGCCTTCTTTTGTGAGGTTATATTCTATGGCTTCAGCAATATCACGCTCATCTTCGATGATGAGTATTTCTTGCATATGTTCAATTATACCATAATTTACGGGGGTTTTGTAGGGGCGAAAATTTTTCGCCCCTACATTTTTTTACCACGCTACTTGCGAATGAACTCCAATTATTTTCACACTATCTGCCCCGTTCTTTTGCTCATTCTGATAATCTAGGGCAAGCTTAACGTTCTCACCCCAGTTGTATGCAATGCCGTAGATGCTTTTTGTGTAATCAACTCCGGAGGTAGACCTGTCCATGTCATAATTGTCCAACCGGCCAAAAAGGGCAAAATTCTCGCCTACCCCGTACTGGCCGCCAAAAGACATGCCTTCCTGGTTTGTGGCGCGGGCATATTCAGCAAAAATCACTCCATCGCTGGGGCTTTCAAACTGCAGGGCGCCCATGACGTTTAAGGCTTTGAATAAGTCGCTGTTTTCCCCTCCAGTAATGGAAAGGTCCCTGGCATAAAAACCAACACCAACTGTCAGGTTATTATACTCGTCCCGGTAAACCGGCTGGGTATCAAGCCTTAAAGCAAGGTTCTTCTCTGGATTATCTTCCGGCAGCATATAGCCGTTGCCATTCATAAAAGTAAAGTGATAGTTAAGTTCTTCCAATCCGGGGATTTCAATATCAGAAAAATCAAGAGCTCCTAAAGCGGCTATCCCCAGGTCAGCTGTTGGAAACAGACTGTACTGGTCTGTCAGGGTCTTTGAAACATACCTGAAATTCCAGAATTTCTCCATGAAGCCGATCCAGTGGGTCGGAGATTGACCGATCCTGATATTCATGGAATAAGGAACACCGATCGGCAGGTAATCTTCAAGATAAACATCATTTAAGGTGAAATATGCATACTTTAAATAGACGTTGATATTTGATTCACTTGTGGCGGCAGAAGTTAAATATGTCTGCCTTTTTATGTCTGTTGAAAACCTTACGCTGACATCCCCATCAAGGTCGTTGCGGTAATCGATGAAAACCTTGGAAATATCAAACTGGTTGGGCTGTCCGTTTTCCATCAGGTCATTGACATAAGAAATATATGCCTTGCCAAAAATACCAGCGCCTTCCCCTTCATAATAGTGCCTCTCCCGCTCCGGCAAAACTGTTTTTTCCGCGGCCCCGTCTTCCTTAGCCGCGGGCTCATCAAAAGGCACTGAAGGCAATATCTCACCTTCCGGAGCATCTTTTAGATCCAAACTGTCAATGGCGTCCTTAAGGTCTTTTTCATCCTCCGCCTTCCGCTTTTTTTCTGATTCAAGGGTGTCTTTCGCATCCTGCAGCAAGGGCTTGATCTGTTCAATCTTAGCTTTGTCCCCTCTTTCTTTAGCAGAGTGCAGTTTGCTTTCCAGTTGCTTTATATACGCCTCCTGCTTTTCGATACTAGCCGCAGACACTAATGAGACAGAAACCAGGACCAAAACCAATGTAACTATCACCTTTTTCATGCACACTTTCCCCTTTCTAAAATTGGCAGATGTGTTTTTGGCAGGGGCAAAAAATTTTACGCCCCTACATCATTGGAATTTACGCGAACGTGTTAATCTCGAGGATTATAGATAGTATTAGGATAGCACAACCTAAGCAAAAAATCCCGATTAATTGTTTCGGTTAAAATTTTATATGATCATATTTTTAAATAAATTTACATAGAATTAACTGTCAGTAAAAGATTTATGTGTTAAACTTATTGCCATGGCGAAAAATAATAAAT
>JAHIYG010000137.1 GCA_018815265.1 Candidatus Altarchaeota archaeon
CAGGAACCATAATAAGCCCTGGGCATGCCTTTTTCGCTGCTGAACATGCCATCCCAGATTTCACGCCTTTTTCCCTAGCCATGTAGTTGCAGGTGGCCACAGCCCCCATACTGCCTTCCCGCTCTGATATGATGCATACTGCAATCGGTTGGTTTTTGAGTGTAGGATTTTCTCTTTCCTCAATCTGAGCGAAGAAATAATCCATGTCCATATGCAGTATCACCCTATCGTTCACTTTTTTATCCTCTGGAGATAATCTATAATATATGCTTCAAAAAAATATGCCTCGGGGGGATGCGATGATGCTAATGGCAGCGTCTTTTGTGTTGATGGCTATTGGGCTGATTTGGTTTATCTACGACATAAAAGCATGTATCATCGGCTTTGTTGCTGCGACAGTTTTTCTAATGGGATACTATCAGTGGTCCCCAATAAACGCTGTTAAAGGCAAATAGTTACTCCCATGACACAATGGCGCTGATTAATGCCCTAATAAACTCTAAGTTGACTTCAATGGGTCTTTTGTAGATTATGTGTTCCATAAACCCATCATTTTCCTCAGCCAATGTAGTGGTTGTTGTCGGGGGTGGATTAGTTGATGTCGTTGTTGAAGATGTAGATGATGTGGAGCTGGATGTTGTGGTGGACGAGGTTGTAGTCCGGGTCGTTGACGTGGTTGAAGACGTTGTTGAGGAGGCTAGAGTTGTCGTTGTGAGTATATCCAATGTCATTGGCTGGCACTTGTTCTTTCCCTCGACGCATTCAGTATGGTCCCATGGGTCGCAGACGTCATATGGCTCGTCGCCGAAGTCCTTGTCTCCTGTGCGGCATGTTCCGTCGTCGCAGTAGTAGTTTTGTATGAATTTGTAGACATCCCCTCCCCTGCAGGTATATCCCTTATCGTTACCGCAGTCACTGTCTGCATCGCAGTCCTCTGAGGATACAGTGTTTGATAGTACTAGCATCATCACACAGCATATGATTAGTTTAGGATATGTCATCTTTGTTTATTGACTATGATTTGGATTATTAAATGTCTATTTGACGTCTATTTTCGGGCAGAGGTTTGTCAGTATGCACTGTTGGCACATTGGTTTTCTGGCCTGACAGATGCGTCGCCCATGGGCTATGTAGAGATGGTTTATATCTCCCCAATATCTATTTGGATAGGTGTCCATCAAATCTTCTTCGGTTTTTTCAGGTGTTTTGGCATTTGAGAGTGAGAGACGGTGTGAAATGCGAAATACATGGGTGTCGACTGCTATGCCCTCGACCATGCCGTATCCAGCGTATAAGACTATGTTGGCTGTTTTTCTTCCAACTCCTGGCAGACTCAATAGTTCGTCCATTGTCTTGGGTACCCTTCCATCGAACCTTGATTGTATCACCTTAGCAGACCCTAATATGTTTTTTGCCTTAGACCGAAAATAGCCGGTGGATTTAATCTCTTTCTCAAGTTGGCTTCCTCGGGCATTTGCGAAGTCCGAAACCGACTTGTATCTTCTGAAAAGCCGTTTTGTCACCTTGTTCACCTGGTTATCTGTGCACTGAGCTGAAAGAATGGTCGCGACAACAAGCTGAAACACCGTTTTATGGTTTAGGTATGTCTTTCTCTTTTCAGGATACTGCTTAGCTAGCAATCGTATGATTCTAATCTCCCGTTTCATATACGACCTCAATCCCGACCTTGTTACCTGAGTGGTCATAGCATGCAATGTCTCCCATACCCCTGTATGGGTATCCGGCTATCATATGTATCGCTCCACTTCTTCCAAATTCTACCAAGTCCGTTTCGGAAGGCCTGTTGTTGGGGCTTGGGTGGCTGTGGACTGAACCCACTATTGTATTATCAATGGGTATGTGCGCACTTGATATGCTTGCAAAACTCTCGCCCCATATGCTCTGAGGCAGAACAAGCACTTCAGTTATGACGTCCCCTTCCATCCTCAAAAGGCCCATAAATTCATTGGGGTAGATATTTCTTGAAGCTGCAAGTATGAACTGCAACGCCACCTCCTTAATAGATACACTGTCCAACTAATCCAACCCCTCAATGACGCCTGCTACATCACAAATGTCTGATATAATATAATCTGGTGTTTCGCCAATTTTTTCAGGCTTAATCTTAGAGTGTCTACCCTGCAGCAATTGTATTGCCTGCATGCCAGCGTTATGCGCACCAAGTATGTCCTTATCGACTCTGTCACCCACTACAACGCATTCTCCAGCTGGAACACCTAAGTTTTTGGCTGCATATTCAAACGGTATGGGAGAAGGTTTCTGGTAGCTCTTTTTTTCTGCTATCACCACACAGTCGAAGAAGTCGGTTAACCCTAGCCTAATCAGTTTCTCCCATTGTTTTGTAGGAATGCCATCTGAGACGACACCTACTAAATATCCTTTTTTCCTGAGTTGTATAATTGTTTTTTTCAGTTTTGGAAAAGGCTTCATGTATTTTCTCTTGGTTTCATGGTATGCGATGACCCCTGATGCGACGATATCGTATGAAAAAGGCTTGCCAAATATTTCCACAAGGTCGTCGAAGTGATGCGGATAATTCGAGCCCTTTACAGAGGCTATTTCATCAAGGACCGCCAATGCATTCTTTTGACTGCAATGCAGTCCTTGTTCAATCATCTTTGTTACTGCATTTTCCCTGGCCAGCGACACCTGTTTCGTGCTATCATATAATGTGTCATCCAAATCGAATAATACTGCTGAAGCCATAACTATTAATTACTGTTCCTACATTATTATTGACTATGTCATCTTATGAAAGCACTAACCGGTCTTCTGAATTGGTGAACTTCAGGGAGGCTCTTCTTAAGGGCCAGGCGCCAGATAGGGGATTATACACTCCAGTGGAGATACCGAAGTTCGAAGATGGCGACTTATCCAGTTTTAGTAAGATGAGTTATCCTGAGATAGCATACGCCATATTATCAAAGTACATTGACGACGAGGTAAGTCCATCTGCATTGAGAAAAATCACTTCCGACGCATACGATTTTGACGTGCCACTTGAGCATGTAAAGGACAGGCTTTACGTCATGAGATTGGATAGGGGGCCTACGGCATCTTTTAAGGATTTCGCAGCCAGATGCATGGCCCGGCTTATGAGTCATTTCCTAGGGGATTCAGGCAATGAACTGATGATTTTGACTGCAACATCAGGTGACACGGGAAGCGCAGTAGCTAACGCATTCCATGGCATAAAAAACATAAGAGTCGTTGTATTGTTTCCTGAAAATGAGGTTACTGAACGTCAGAGAAAGCAGATGACTACCTTGTCAGGGAATGTAACATCAGTAGCTGTTGAAGGTAAATTCGACGACTGCCAGGCGCTTGTTAAACAGGCCTTTTCAGACGATGATTTGCGGGGACTGCATCTTTCATCAGCAAACAGCATAAACATAGGGCGACTTATTCCGCAGTCAGTGTATTATGTCTACTCATATGTCAAATTATGTGTAGAAGTTAGAGAGGACGTTGTGTTCAGTGTTCCATCAGGGAACTTCGGGGATTTGATGGGGGGATTGCTGGCTAAGAATATGGGGTTGCCTGTGTCAAAATACGTTGTCGCAACAAACGAAAAC
>JAHIYG010000138.1 GCA_018815265.1 Candidatus Altarchaeota archaeon
CCTTCATTGCGATGATTTTGGCATCTGGCGCAACACCCCGGTAGGTCGTATGTTCTGACGCGATTATGCCTGCAACATTCGTTCCATGTCCGCCATGGTAGTCGTCTTCGTCAAGTGGGTCATTATCCTGCTGTCCCAATTCATTGTAGTAGTCATGACCCCACGGTACCTTGTCGCAATTCCCACTTGTAAAGTCTGACCTAGAACATCCCCCCATGCTAGGGTGGGAGTAGTTCACACCGCTGTCTATCACACAGACGGCTTGTCCTGCTCCTGTGATGTTTATTCCTCCAAATTGGAGGTTCCACGCTCGGGTGGTGTTTATCATCGGGACGCTTTGGGCTAGATGGAGTTTAACCGTTGCAACCTCCTCTATTTTTTCGACGTCAGGGTCTTCTAAAAGCGCGGTTATACCTTCTCTTTTCACCATTCCTGAGAAGCCGTTTATGAGATTGAACTTATGCTTTGGCTTGAATTTGTCATCAGAAATCTTGGATAAAACCTTGTCCTGTTTAGAACGTATCGCCTTGGTTTTTTCAGCCATGATTTCATCCTGCTTCTTCGCAGACTTTGCGCTGAATTCATTTCGTGACAATGCCTTCACCACCTCATCGTCTTTCAAATACACCATCACCCGTATTTCATCCTCATCAGACATTCCTGTGAGGTTGTTAAACAGGTTATTTGTCAGTTTACCCTCTGATAGCGCCTGAGTGAATGCTTCAGCTTCAAGAAGCCGCAGGGTATCGTTTACTGCATGCCCAGCGGAAATGTTTCCAACCACAGAGGATATGTTTTCACTGAAGCCGCCGCTAACGTTCCCACCCGCAGAAAAGCCAGCGCTTTCGTTCATGGACTCATTCATTTGCTCCACAACAAAAACAAATTCCTCGCCAAAACCAACGGAGAGATTCATAAACTGCCCAACGACATCTGAGGAATTACCTGGGACGGCCCCATTCAGTTCTGGCAAAGTAACGTTTACAAAAGGCAAAGTAATGTTTTCGATGTAGGATGTCTCATTCAATGAGGGAATATCAACTACAGTCTCGTTTAAATCGGTGCCGTTAAAATACTGTACTGTTTCATTAAAAGGAGGAACAACAGCAGACTCATTCGAAAATGAGAAGTTACCAACAACTGATTCATTCAAGTCAAATGCCTCATTCGAGAATGAGGAATTACCAACAATAGATTCCTCCACGTCAGTTATCGTTTCATTAGAGAATGTGGAATTATCGACAAATGTTTCGTTTGACAAGGTTGCGTTGATTTCTGAGACTGACTCATTCACCGACGTTAAAACATCTGTTGCCGTCTCGTCCAAGACAGTTTCATTCAAGTCAACCAACGTCCCATTCAAAAATGTGGAGTTGCTAACTAAGGTCTCATTTGACAAAGTCCCATTCAAAAAGAAGACATCGAATGCCATTGAGTCATTTTGTAAAACAAGTTTTATGGATTCATTCACATCAATTGATTCGTTTTGTGCGTGGGCAAAAGCCAAAAACAGAAAAAACAACACTGCTACAGAAGCCAGCCTCATGTTTGTAATATAGACAACCAACCTTATTATGGGTGTGTTTTAGGGTAATAGTAGCGTGTAATTGTTCTATTTTTTAAGTTTTTCCTGGTTTTTTCCTTGAGTGAATTATGAGGGTGTGGTGGGTTTGCCTTATTGTATTGGCTTTGACAGGTTACGTACAAAGCTCAAGCTTTGAGGAGTGGTTCATGAACCAGACTCTCGCCAAAATCATACTATACAACGACAGCGTCTGCGAGTGGAACAGCAGGGCTTCAGATGCTCTGGAACAAAACAGGACATATACAGTCCTTCGGGGAGCCTGCAACACAACAGGCGACTTTCTCCCAAACACAACGATACATCCGAGATACAACATAAGGTTTGATTCGGTGAAACTTCAAGGGTACGTCTTCGAAGACGGATGCGGGATACTGTATGCCACAGGCAACACAGTATTGGACAAAAATGAAAACAACACATGGGTGGGGGATGAATTATCGGTTTCATTTGCGACAGGGTGTAGGACAAGATACATACCGGAAAACAACAGCTTCGACGACATAACCTGTGCAAACACTGCAGGAGACGCCAGACACAGGGAGTATATCCTGCCAGTTATTGAAGAAACAATGTTGACTGCTGGGGGGAAAACATGCTTGAATGAAACACGCTTTGACGAAGCAGAAGGGTATGTGGATGCTTTCAGAGTGCGGACAGTGAACTGCACTGTAGGCGATGGAGAAAATATTTTTTTGACGCATACCTGCAGGGGGGCGACGGTGGTGGATTCCGCATATACTGTGATGGGTTGGGAGCGGGTCTGCGACAGGGAGAAGTACGTGAAAAACTGCAGGGACGGATGCGGGCTCGCGAAAGGTTCAGATTGCGCAACAAGATGCACGACATTGGCTGACCTGAAATGCAGGCAGTATAAAGGAGAGCGGGCAATCTGTGAGACCCCGCCCTCGGGAGAATACGGATTGTTAGAGGATGGGTCGAGCATGAGCTGGGTTGCGAAACCAACAAACCAAGGCAGTGACCCATGCTACTGCAGATACATATGGGATGAAGAAAGCATATGCACAAACAATAGGATAACCTTAGGGGATGCTGAAGAGAAAAACTGCATAGACCAAATGTCTATTTCGCATGCAGTCAACCACAGCATATCCTACAGCGGAAGCTATGAGGAAATAGGGGGGAGTCTGCGGGTTTACACACTCTTGAATGTTAGCCCGGATGCCGCGACAGCATTCATATTAGGGGACATAGCATACCTTCTTAAGTGGTTTGCGCCGGCACACATACAATACAGGATAGACGGGAATGACTCCGGGTTGGAAATGCGTTTTATAAGCCTTTTCGGCGGTTTCAACGGCACATACAATGACAGCAGGTATGTGGATTACGCAGTTATGGAGATGTTGAGTGAAAGAAACCCACATACATACGGCGAAAGAATGCACATAAGGAAAGTAGATGTTTTAGGAAATGGGACTTACCTGGTTGAGTTTTATTTCTTTGGTGGAAAAGAAGAATTGTCTGATGAAACGATTCATGTAATAGGTATTTCTGAGCGGCTTTCTGCAAAATCATATGGGGGATGCCCTGGATACAAACCATGCCCCACCAATCTTTTGTGCCTGGATGAAAAATGCATAGACCCTGAAGCATTAGATGGTGTGCGGTTGGGCAGCTTCCTAGTTGAGGCTAAAAAGACAAACCTCACAGCAGAGTTTAAGGGTGGTACTTTGAATGTGCAACTCACATCTGACGGCCTTCCACTTGATGGGCGAAAGATAACATGCTCTTGCGGGGTGAAGTCAGACAGTATGGAAACAGATGAAATAGGTGTTGCGTCGGCGAAGATTCCAGATGCCCTATTAGGCACTACATGCATGCTCTCATTTGAGGGTGAACCAGGATATGGCAGCGCATATGCTAGAGCATATTTATCTGGTGGGAAGGAGCCAGGGTGGAGTATACTATTTCCTGCAGTTGGTGTTTTTCTGCTTTTGGGTGTCTCGTTCATGGCGGTATCAGGCGGGCGCACACCATATGACCTGTATCAGACAGTCAGGGGGTGGCTTCGGTGAAGAATGCGCTGTTTGTTTTTTTTCTTCTGCCA
>JAHIYG010000139.1 GCA_018815265.1 Candidatus Altarchaeota archaeon
CATATCCTCATCCACCAACCCCAACCAGATAGTCAGTGGTACGCTGTCCTTTGCGATGGGTTGCGGCAGAGCCGTCGTCTCAACACCGTTCCTACATGCCAAGGAGATGGTAACTGCAGATAAGGGGATACTTGCAGAATTCAACAACCCGGATTCCTTCGCAGAAGCCATAATCAAAATATTATCAAACCCAGAGCTGAAGAGAAGCATGGAACACAATACATACGCCTACACCCGACGCATGACATGGCCCAATGTGGCATTATCCTACATGGATATTTTCAAAAGGTACTTTAGGACTCCAGTTAGTGAAGTGTTTCCAAAGGTGAAACTAGACCACTTAGCAGATTTGAGCGATAAAAGGGGCATAGTACAGTTTGCGAAAAACAACAAACCTGACAGGCAGCACGGCTACTCAATAGATGATAACGCCCGCGCACTCATAGTCTGCTGCATGCACTACACTACGACAGCCGACCATAAATCCGTGGAATTAACTGAAACTTACCTTAACTACATTGAGAAAATGTTCAGTAACGGCAGATTCTACAATTTCGCAGACAGAAACATGAAACCTGATTTCAAAAACTTCAGCGAAGAAGCACACAGCAGAGCCATGTGGGCACTGGGATACCTCATTGCAACCGCCACAATGCCTGAGAATCTAAAAAAGAAGGCTGAAACACTATTTCTGAAGGGAATAGCAGAGTCTATGAAGTTGATGTCCCCCCGTGCAGTTGCATACAACATCCAAGGCCTATACCATTATAACATTGTGCATCACTCAGACATTAACATAGATAGGATTCACAAACTTGCAGACCACATTGTCTCCCTCTATAATGACAATAAATCAGAGGAATGGCAGTGGTTCGAGCCATACCTTACCTATGTGAACGCTAGAATACCAGAGTCACTTTATCTGGCGTACCAGCTCAGGAAGAGGACAAAATATCTGGATGTTGCAGAATCAACCTTAAATTTCCTATTGTCATTAACACTCAAGGAGGGTATGTTCCACCCCATAGGACAAAATGGATGGTACATCAAAAACGACAAAAGAGCTCATTTCGACCAACAACCTGTCGAGGCTGCAACTATGGTCCAAACACTCATGACCGCATACGAAAACACCAACAACGAAGAATATAAAAACAATGCTTATACTGTCTTCAGCTGGTTCCTCGGCAACAATCACCTACGTCAAACAATATACGACGAAAAAACCGGTGGCTGCCACGACGGATTAGGCAACCATTCCATAAACCTAAACCAAGGAGCCGAATCAACCATATCCTACCTCCTAGCAAGACTCAAAGTAGAGTGAATCACCCATATTTTACCTAAAATCCTGGTCATGACGTTAGTCAGATATTTTAGCAACATAGTTTTTTCGTTTATATATCAGAATTTTTCCGTTTGTCCATTGCCAGACATCACCGATAGTGCTGTAATCAATGGCGCGAAGGAGAGTATATCGGGATTGGTTTGAGGCAGTATTTTGTGATAATAGATACGATTCAAGTGCCCTATGTGCAGGATATGGGCCGAATACCTTTTCATTATAGCTTAAAGAGAGATTATTGTAAAAGAAGACAACATACTCTGGAGATTCATTTCCTTTAACCAATATATCCAATGTTTCATAGATTACCTTAGATTCAGTCACGTCATAGAAGAACAAATTCTCTTTAAGGGCATACGGGTGGTTACACACAAGATTCGCGAATGGAACAGGGTATGAGAGTATGGCAGTTGAATCATCCTCCATTGTTGAGCACATCTCATTAATTGCACCAGCATATTTTTTTTCGATAGGGGAGTAGGCATAGTATCCAGTGGATGAAACCTCAAAATTGTCTAGTCTAATAAAACCAGATGGAAACCACCAATCATATGGCATGAATAACTTATGGATAGATGCTGGAACTGTAGCCAAAAGTACCAGCATAAACAAAAAAGTTAGTGTTCTATTCAGAAATAGGCTATTACCTGGGCGTAGATGTGCATTGATGCCAGCACTACACACTGGTTGTTTCCATGAGATATGCCCTATACGGATGCTGAAGCCCCTAGATTGCAATTCATGGATGAGAATAGCAAAGCTAAGAAATGACACAGTAAACACATTAAAAAAGAAGGGCAGATGACGCCAATCTCCACCTCCAGATAGTATCTGTGACAATAATTCCCCGGTACAAAGCAGAGTCAATAATAGACATATTAACTTCTGTTGAGAGTTGAGAATAACATAATTTTTGTTAAAGCACCAAATGAGTGTGAAACAGTTTAAAATAATAAGGAATGGCAGCATTAGCAAAAGGGTATCCTCAATAAAATAGGATGGTGAAAGGTAATTGTCTGAATAAGCTATGAAAACATAAATCCTAATTACTATCTCTTCAATGTTGTTAACTATCCCATGAGGAATATTTAAAATCGTTATCCCTTTCGCTTTGGATGATTCAAATAAGCATCCTGGAATTGAATGAAAATCTATGAAAGAAGATCCTATCAACCAGATAACCAATAACGATGAGAAGACCCCAAAAAAATAAGCAACATACCTAATGATAAAAAGCCTATTAGGATTAGATGTTGAAAGAAAGCACAAGCTATAGTATACCAAAATGAGTATTGAAAATATGATTCCATCACTGTATTTATTTAGAATTATCAAACCCGAAAAAAAACCAGTTAGTGTCACCCACAGACATTCTCTATAAAAACTACCCCCCTCAATCTTTAATCTCCGGATTTCAGCCAACACTATCAAAATCCCCAATAAAATGGATAACAGAGTATAGTCAGAGTACAATGTTGCATGAAACATCTGACCCATCGAGACTGAAATAGCTGTTAGACCCAATGAAAAAAGAATATTTCTAGTTAATGAAAAGTTTATTGAGTATAAACCCACCCATATAATTATTAGAACTCCTAATCCAAAGAGTTTTTCCCATATCATCTGAATCCCAAGTTTATTCAAGTAATACGCTATTATGACCCGTAACGGCGTAGTAAATAACTTTGTGTCTTTATACAGCAGGTTGTTACCATTTAACAATTGGGCCTTGGCTATCCACCAACCATCGGAAAAGCTGTTAGACAGAAAATTCACTGACAATGAACTCAGAATAACCAATACTGAACAAAGCACTATGACCATCTTATGCCATCGTTCAAAAAACGCAACGGCACTTCGAGAACTCGAATTAGTTGTTTGAGGCAAATCCTTCTTATTTTTTGGCGTTCTACCATGAATTCCAAAACCCATGTGAATCCATGGGGATTCTAGATATTTATTCAATACTGAAAATTCATTTACTTAAACATTCC
>JAHIYG010000140.1 GCA_018815265.1 Candidatus Altarchaeota archaeon
ATAAAAAAAATCATAAAATGGATTCTCACAGGAAGCCTTCAAGACAGCAGACTCACTATTCCATCCGACACTGCAATGAAGCGCCTTCTGGAATTGTCTGGCGTGCCGCATAAACTAACAGACGGCAAGATCATAGTTGAAGAATCAACGCCTCTTCTCGCCCAACTGGGAATAGAAAAGTTGGACGCAAGAAAATACGATGAAACATCACCAACAGTTGACGACACCACAGACAGTTTCGAATTCATCTGCAGGATGTCAACTGTCAGGTTAAGAAACAAATGCGGGGAATACATCGGCTGCAGGATGGGCCGCCCTGAAAAGGCAAGGGAGAGGAAGATGCAGCCTGCAGTACACGCACTTTATCCTATAGGCAACGCAGGAGGCAGGGAGAGAAGCGTCAACGCAGCAGCCGAAAAAACCAGGGTTGACGTTGAAGTATCCCAGTTCATCTGCCAGGGATGCAGACGTAAAATAATCAGGCCATACTGCAGCGACTGCAACATGGAAACCCATGAGCTGAGGGTTTGCGGAGGCTGCGGATACACTGGAGGGGAGAAAACATGCCCTAACTGCGGAAAAGACACCAGAGGCTACCAGAGAACATATGTGGATGTCAGAAAGGATTGGATGGGTGCAATATCAAAAATAGGAAAAACAACAAATGTCAAAGGGGTTATTGGGATGATATCTGAGACGAAAATACCTGAACCACTCGAAAAAGGGCTGTTGAGGGCGTTAAATGAAGTATACGTCTTCAAAGACGGCACAATACGCTTTGATGCAACAGATGTCCCGTTGACTCAGTTCAAACCATGTGAAGTAGGTGTTGATGTAGAAAAACTAAAGCAGTTAGGATACGACAAAGACTACTTGGGCAAACCAGTGACTGATGAACATCAGATTCTGCAGTTGAAGCCGCAAGACATCGTAGTTTCAGAATACGCAGGCACATACATGGTGAGGGTCGCATCCTTTATTGACCAGCTCCTGACGAAATACTATGGAATGGAGGCTTTCTACAACGTCACAAACCCTCAGGAACTGATTGGACACGTGGTTGTGGGATTGGCTCCGCACACATCGGCTGGGGTGATGGGCAGGATTGTCGGATACACCAAAGCCAACGTCATATTCGCGCACCCGTTCTGGCATGCGGCAAAAAGAAGAAACGCAGACGGGGATGAAGACAGCATAATGCTTTTATTAGACACCCTCCTGAATTTCAGCCTGAGCTATCTCCCAGAAAAACGGGGGGGCAAAATGGATGCGCCCCTAGTTATCACGACCCTCATGAACCCGAGGGAAGTAGACGATGAAGCCCACAAAATGGAGGTTGGATGTTCATTTGACACGAAATTCTATGAAAAGGCACTGCAGAAAGTCAACCCCTCTGAGGTAGAGGTAAAAATCGTTAGAGACATCCTAGGAGAACACCCATATGACGTATACTTCACACATGATACGGGAGACATTTCAGGCCCGGTAACGGAAAGCAGATACGTCACATTAGACACAATGAAGGAAAAAATCGACGCGCAACTGGCGGTTGCAGAAAAAATAAGGGCAATAGATGAGAGAGAAGTCGCAAAGATAGTCATCGACAGCCACTTCCTAAGAGACACCTACGGAAACCTGAGAGCATTCTCAAGGCAGCGGTTTCGGTGCGTGAAATGCAACGAAAACTACAGACGCGTGCCACTAATCGGAAAATGCACCAAATGCGGGGGCAAACTACTCCTGACAGTATCACAGGGAAACATAACCAAATACTTGGACATGTCCATGCAGCTCGCGCAAAAATACGGCCTCTCAGACTACCTGAAATCCAGGCTTAGACTACTCAAAAAAGACGTAGAATCACTCACAACAAACGACCTCGAAAAACAAATAAGCCTCGCAGACTACATGTAACCGCGTCCGGCCTCACAAAAACAATCACCTAATATGTTTTTTTCCTATCTTGCCCAGTATTAATTCGTGAACATTAGGACTTTGCATGTTTTGGTTCACCCGGGTTTTTATTCGAGCTGGATGAGGAAGCATGGGGAGAAAGACAAAATCGACCCTGAAATCCTTAAGATGGAGGCGGATTTAATCGAAACCTACAGGCAAAAAATAGGTACATTAGGCAATGAGGACGTATTGGTTATTTTGGCGCCAACACAGGGTGCGCATTTCAAGACAGACGTCGCAGAAGGCGAATCATGGGTTGCACTAGCCAGGGATGCTAAGACACAGCTTGGAAAAAGATGCATGAGTGTGTCAAACCCCCAGATACTTGAGAACACCTCACGTAGGGTGTCAGAGAAGGATTCAGTAGATGGTATGATGAAATACCTTAACGCCAGAGGATTCAGGATAACTGAGGAGACTGCCTGTGAAGTGTGGGGGGCAGCGGCAGAGGAGTGCGTTGTACAAGTTGCCGATGCAATATTCTATCAGGCACCCCTGAGAAAGCG
>JAHIYG010000141.1 GCA_018815265.1 Candidatus Altarchaeota archaeon
ACTGGCGTCATCTATCGAGCAAACATCAGATAATGCGTTTGAGACTGAGGAGGAGGCAAATGATGAGCCTCCGAGGCAGGAAACTGAGAGGGAACGCCTTGAGAGGATGGAAAAAGAGCTTGCAATGCGGGCTGAAAAGGTGAAAAACGAAAAGATAACGGAGCTTGAGGAGAGGGAAAAATTCATATTCCATAAAAACACTCCAACTCATCCAGCGAAACCAAAGCCGGTTGACAATCTGTTATCTGAAAAAAACAGGCTGCATTCCCTGATAACAAAGGCAGAGGAAAGCTATGGGAGGGGGGAAATTGAGGAGGAGAACTTCAAAAGGATTGTTTCAGACTATCAAAAGCAGATACTTGACGTAGACGTCAAAATAAAAAAACTAGGAGACATACTATAACTACAACACACTATACCGTTTGTTTCTGGGCGTTGGCCACCAGTTTTTCGCATTCATCCTTGTCTGAAGCCCTAGCGTGCTGATAGCATGGGTACTCGTTTTTCAGCTTTACAGCTATTTCATTGACGCATTTTCTGGAGAGGTTTGTGTTGCCTATCTCCTTGCACTTGGCGGCCTCCAGCTTTCCAATAGTGAGGTTGTATCTGCATTCATATCTTTCGTTTTTGTCAAGTATCCTCTCACAGTCGACATACTGCTCTGGTTTGTTGCAGCCCAAAATCAAAAGCACAGCCAGAACACACAAGATAGTGTGCAACCTCATAGTAAAAAATTAGATGCGAAATTAATAAGCAACTATCCCCTCCTGTATTTCAGTGCGGCCTGGTAGGAACTCAATCCCTGCATCTCTGCAGTCTCCCTTATTCTCTCAACGACATCCTCCTGTGAACTAAACCCTTTTTTTGGGATGCTGAAGTAGCCGCTTTTTTCACTGTCTTCGACAACGACCTCATAGTTCAATCCTCCGCTGTCCCCAACATACATGTTTTGGATGCCATCACCTGATGGAAGACTGTCTTTTATCGCATTTTTCAGTATTATCTTGTTGTCAGATAGGACTCCGTCCTCTGCTGCCTGGTTCTGGCATATCTTATCTCCAAAGCCGCGCCCGTGGGCTAAGGCTAACTCGAGATTTTCCCTGACTTCACCAGGGTATTTGTGCCTTCCCCCACTTTCAACCTGTACGATTCCACCAGAGTCAACGCTCCACTGGCCATTGGCTAATCCTTCCTCAAACATTTTATCTTTGAAATCATCGACTTTGAGGTTTTTCCTCGCAGCCAATTCAACACCCAATCTCTCCCCCTCCATTTTTTCATCTGCCATCTCCCCAGCCTCCCTGATGTTTTTAGATGTTGGAACTGATATGTCATAATTATCCAATGCGTTTGGATTACCTGATGATGCCGCTGCTTTTGAACCCATCATGCTGCCTGCAACAGCACCCACTCCCCCAGTTACTACCCCACCTGCGACAGCCCCACCTAATGACGCTGCAGTATTCGCTATAGTCCCGAATTTGTCAGTCAAGCCGAAAAGGAGTGTTGGACTCAATATCGCAGCAATGAACCCTCCGTAGGCGAGAAGCAATGCAATAAGGCTGTCAAAGGCGTTTGACGGCTCAAACCCATGTTGTGCCAGGTTTGAGAGGGTGTTCAGGCTGAAGTTGAAAAATAATGCCATTACCGGCCCTGAAAAAACGCATGCGATATAGAGGTTCACCCCCTTGGCGCCGATTCTTGACAAGAAACCCATACCAGAGACATACAAAGCCAAAATGACAGGGAATAAAGCCCACAACACCAAAAGCAGAAGATATCTCAAGCTGACGACAACCAGGAAAAATATGGCGAAAAACGAACCCACCCCAGTTATTATGCATATAACGACAGTTGACATGACAAGCCTGTTCAAAAGCCCCTCAACTGTATTCCAGTTTGGCTGTTGGAATGAAACAAAAGATGCAGTCATTGCATCCCCCAAATCCAAACCCAACTGATATATATGTCCTGCAAGGCCTACGACGACCATGCCCACAACAAGCTTTTGAATGTCTTGTTTAGCCTGTGCCCTCCCATGCGGGCTGTCTGCAGAGACAATGTATTTTATCCCCTGCAGCGTGAATGCAACCACGAAAAAACCCCCAATCCATGTGAAACTGTTGTGGACTGCAGTCAAAGTCGGCCAGTCCCCAGGTGTCATCCCCACAGAAAAGGATGTTGACAGAATCTTTAAGGCATCAACCAAATTCAATGTCACAATCGAGCGCAGAAAATCAAACGTCCCAGACACCACGCCATCAAAGACTGCGCACGCCAATGCTGGCAGAAGAAAAAAAACAAACAGCGCATTCTTC
>JAHIYG010000142.1 GCA_018815265.1 Candidatus Altarchaeota archaeon
CATGAAGCGGACCATCATGAAAGCTGGAACACTGTCGCCCGTGGGGTCCTGCCTCAACATCTCCTGGAACTCCCGGTTCCACTCCGAAAAACGGCTTAGATGCTGAACCAGGCTTCAATGTCATGGCACCAGGTAGCGGGGTTATGAGTATCCCACCTGTTTCTGTCTGCCACCATGTGTCCACTATGGGGCATCTGTCTTTTCCGACGTGTTTGTAGTACCAAAGCCATGCTTCAGGGTTGATTGGCTCACCTACTGTCCCCAATAGCCGGAGTGACGGCATTGGGTGTTTGTCGACGTATTCGTCTCCCATGCTTGCTATCGCCCTTATTGCTGTTGGGGCAGTGTAGAATATGTTCACATTGAATTTCTCTACAACCTGCCAAAACCGGTCTTTATCAGGGTAATGTGGAACTCCCTCAAACATCACGGATGTTGCTCCGTTATTCAGCGGACCATACACTATGTAGCTGTGGCCGGTTATCCAGCCGATGTCAGCGGTGCACCAGTATACATCCTCTTCCTTGTAGTCAAATATGTATTTGAATGTCAAGTAGGTGTATACCATGTATCCTCCTGTCGTGTGCAATGCGCCTTTTGGCTTGCCTGTCGTCCCACTCGTATAGAGGATGAACAAGGGGTCTTCAGCATCCATTTCCTCTGCTGGACAGTCTGCTGACGCAGCCTTCATCTCATCATGCCACCATATGTCCCTATCCTGCGCCATCACACAGTCAAAAGGGGTCCTGTCCACAACTACGACTTTCTCTATGCTTGGACAAGTCTTTAATGCCTCATCAACGTTCGTCTTCAAAGGTATCTTTTTACCAGACCTTAGGCTCACATTTGAGGTTATCACCATCTTTGCCGTTGAGTCGTGTATTCTGTCTGCAATGGACTGCGGCGAGAATCCGCCGAAAACTATTGTATGTACTGCCCCAATCCTCGCACAAGCCAGCATTGAAATCGCCAGCTCAGGTATCATAGGCAGGTATATGCATACGCGGTCGCCTTTTTTGATTCCGTATTTCTTGAGTACGTTCGCGAACTTGCAGACTTCCTCATGCAATTGCTTATAGGTTATTTTTCTGACGTCTTCCTCTGGTTCGCCCTGCCAAATCAACGCGACCTTGTCTGCTCGTTCTGGAAGCTGCCTGTCCAGGCAGTTATATGCCAAATTAGTTTTTCCGCCGATAAACCACTTTATATCTATTTTTTCCGGATCCCACGTATGTACCGTATCCCATTTCTTGAACCAATGCATCTCATTTGCAACATCCCCCCAGAATCCATCAGGGTCTTCAAGGGAGCGCGCATACATTTCTTCGTACTGTTGCAATGTTTTGACGTGTGCTTTCTCTGAAAATTCCTTTGGAGGCGCGATTTTCCGCCCCTCACTGCTCATGCTTTCTATGGCCATTTTTTAGTTTAACACCTATAGTATAGTCTAATATCAGGGGATTTAGTTATGATTTTTAGAGTATAAATACGTCAAGAAAATACTTTTTACAAAAACCAGATTACCCTGTTTTTTTGTGTATTGGACATATTTTTTTCCCTATTTCAGCGTCTACTTCCCCATATTGGGGTGCGTCAGACCATATAGTCGATGATTTGAGTGTGTCGTTTAGTTTAGATAGTAAATCCTTTGTGGACTGCATGACGTTGCCTTTGATTGGTGTGCCGTATTTTAGGCCTGCAAGCGCTGACATTATGGCATAGTTCGTGATTGGGAAGGTATTTAGGTTGTATCCTCCCTCCAAGCTCAAAACCAGCTTTCCACCGCATAATTCATCAGCCAACTGCATCATCCTCTTCGTCATCTCCACGAATCCCGCGTCCGTGACATTTAACTGCGACACCAAATCAGACTGGTGGCTGTCCTGGCCTGCCGCAACCGCTATCAGGTCTGGCTTGAATTTTCTGACACGAGACATTATGAACTCATCTATGAAATAGAGGTAGTCAGGGTCTGCTGTCCCAGCAGGCACTGGAAAGTTTATTGTGTATCCCCTACCTGCCTTTTCCCCTATCTGCTCGATGAAACCCTGACCGGGAAAGAATGAATGAGGGTCCTGATGTATTGACACGTTCAAGACTGAAGGGTCCGCATAGAATGTCCCCATTGTCCCATTGGGTGCATGCGCATCCCAGTCGAATAGGAAAACCTTTTTGACCTTGTGTTTAGCCTGAAGGTGCCGTATCATTACTGAGAGGTTGTCGAAGTAGCAGAATCCCGTAGCCTGATTCGTCGATGCATGGTGGCCAGGGGGCCTTACAAGGGAGAAGCAGTTGTCTAATTCGCCGGTCCACACCATTTCCCCCGCCATCATGGTTGCGCCAGCGGCATATAGTGCAGTCTCATATGTTTCATGGCAGACGTATGTGTCTGAGTCTATGACAGAAAATTTGCCCTGGCCGCTTTCGCTCAGGCACCGTATGTAGTTAACATGCTCTATTGAGTGGACTCTCGTCAGGTCTTCCACTTGGGCTTTCTGAGGCTTTCGAACGTCTAAGAGGTCAAGTAGGTTAGTCCTCTGGAAGTATTCAACTGTGTTTTTCACCCTTTCAGGACATTCCGGGTGCTTTTCGACCTGCCTATGTTTTAGGAAGTCGTCGCTGTATATTAATCCGGTTTTCATTTCAAATCCAGTATTAAGTTGTCTATTTGTGGGTCGTCACCTGCCTCAATCCTGAAGCCGAGCTTTAACGCAAGATGTTTCATGGGAGCGTTATCTTTGATGACAGTGGCATATACCCTCTCCAGTTTCTTGCCTCTGGCAACCTCTATTATCTTCTCCACCAACCTGATGCCCAAACCCTTTTTCTGCCAGGAGTCTGTGACGACGACTGAAAATTCCGCAGATGACTGGCCGGGGTCAAACATCAGCCTGCTCATGCCAAGGAGATTCCCGTCTTTTTCAGCAATCAATGCTATTTCCCTGTCGTAGTCTGTGTGACAATACCTAACAAGCATCTCATGGGTTATGTCCTTTAATGCGTGGAAGAACCTGAAATGCATGGTCCTCTCAGAGAATGTCTCAAACAACTGTTTCACCCGTGGTTCATCCTCTGGTTTGATAGGCTTTATAGTCACCTTCTCCCCTGTGCGGACGCTATGTTCCTCAATCAGCTCCGAAGGATAGGGCATAATACATAGGTGTCTGTAGTTCCGGGGCGTCTCATCCTTGCCCAATACTATCCTGGCGTCAAGGGCTATTGACTTATCGGCTGTCGCCAACAGCGGGTTTATGTCCACCTCGACGATTTCCGGGAAGTCTGTAAGCATCTGGCTAAAATGGATTATTGTCTTTTCTATTTCGCGAAGTTTCGCAGGTTTGCGATCTCTTGACCCGTCCCGCAGTAATTTGAAGCCTTTAGTCTCCTCCATCATCCGCCTAGCGAGCGTCTGCGTCAGCGGAGGCAACCCTATGCTTTTGTCCTGCAGCACTTCAACGAGGGTTCCGCCTGCCCCGAAGACGACGACTTGCCCGAAGACCTCATCCCTTTTTGAGCCTAGCAGGAGTTCGAAGCCCCTATCAGTCACCATTGGCATGACTGCCACACCGCGTATTTCAGCGTTGGGTGCGTAGTTTCTCGCGTTCGTGATTATCCGGTCATATGATTTTTCCACATCTTCTGAAGTGAATATGGAAAGTATCACCCCCCCAGCGTCGGTTTTGTGGGTTATCTGCGGTGAGTCAATCTTTAACACGACGGGATATCCCATTTCCTCAGCAGCCTTGACTGCATCCTCTTTTGTCTTGGCAAGCACTGCGTGGTTGGTGTGTATCCCGTATTCCATCAGGAACTCCTTCGACTCCCTCTCAGACAGCACATAGTGTTTTTTTGCAATGCTTTCCTCGATGAGTTTACAGAGTTTTTCCTTGTTGGGGTTAAGCCCTTCAGTCACGTCCAACGGGGTTTCATGCAGCAGCTCCAGGTTTTTTGTGTAGTTATATCCTAAAATTAATGTTGTCACTGCCTTTTCAGGGGTTGGGTAGACAGGTATTCCCGTATCTCGCAGAAGCTGCCTTGCAGGCTCCACAGACTTGCCCCCCATCCAACATGCCGCAATAGGTTTCCTTGTTTCCCTCCAGATTTCCGAAACCGTCTTTGCGACATCGACTATGTCCGTCCCAGACTGGGGGGTGAGCATCACCATGATGCTGTCTATTCCCTTGTCTTTTATGCATTCCTGAAGTGCCGCCTTGTACCTTTGCGAGTCAGCATCACCTAAGACATCCAATGGGTTGCCTTTGCTCCAGCTTGGCGGTAGCACCTTGTTCAGCCGCTCTATCATGGGCTTGCCTATTTCAGCAAGCTCCCCGTTTAATTCGATTATCTTGTCTGTCGCCATCACACCTGGACCTCCGGCGTTTGTTATGACTGCGATTTTCGGGCCTTTCGGAAGTGGGCCTAACGCCAGCTTTTCCGCGATATCGAATAATTCATCTATTTCCATGACCCTGACTACCCCTGCCCTTTTGAATGCAGCAGTGTATACGTCGTCGCCCCCAGCTATTGCTCCCGTGTGTGAGATGACTGCTTCGCGGCCTTCCTTGAATCTGCCGGATTTCACTATCACTATGGGTTTTTGTTTTGCGAATCCGCTTGCAGCACTCATGAACTTTTTCGCGTTCTTCACTGACTCCATGTAAATCACTATACTCGTCGTCTTTGGGTCGCGGCCAAAGAAGTCGATGAGGTCTCCGTAGTCTACGTCAAGCATTGAGCCAATGGATACGAAGTATGAGAAGCCGATACCTATGTCGTTTGCCCAGTCTATGATTGACGAACACAGTGCCCCGCTTTGGGAGATGAACGCGATATTCCCCTCAAGGGGCATGTCTCTCGCAAATGATGCATTGAGTTTCATCCTAGGGTTTATGATTCCCAGGCAGTTCGGGCCGACAACCCGTATCCCGTATTTTGACGCGGTTTCCATAACCTGCTTTTCGAGTTTGACTCCTTCTTCTCCGGTCTCCTTGAATCCTGCAGACACTATTATGACTCCCTTGACTCCGACCTGCCCGCATTCCTCAACGACTGACGGCACTACTTTGGCAGGCACTGCAATTATCGCCAAATCTATTTTTCTGGGGACGTCCCTTATGCTAGGGTATGCATGGACGCCCTGTATGCTGTCGTATTTGTTGTTGACTGGATAGACTGTGCCCGTATATCCGTGGCCGATGAGGTTTTTCATCAGAGAGTGACCCACTGAGCCGACTTTGTTGCTTGCGCCGATTATAGCGACTGCTTCAGGAGAGAAAATGTTTACTAAACGTTTAGTCGGCATTGTAATATGAATAATAACTTAAGATATTAATAATTGAAGATGGGATTTTTAGATTTTTTGTTTAGCAGGAACAATGAAAAAGCAGTGGAGAAGGTTCCATACGGTGACTTGAACAAATGGTTTGAGGGAAAGAGTTCTGGTTTTGAAGAAGTTAAGTTAAAGAATGCCAAACCTTTGGTTTTGCGTGTTTCAGATGAGGTAGAGCGGATTGAATGCAGTTTGTATGCCTTAGAGGAGAGTGGAGTCCCAAAAAACATTGATAAAAGACTGTATAAGGTTGTATGCACCAGCCAACCAAATTACATAAGCAGCATGCGGAAAGTTTTGGAGTCGCTTAAGACCCTGCCCAAAGTAGAGGATGCCATAAGATTGAATGAAGTGTTGGGAGCTGGCTTGGATACAATAGGCAAGTTGGGTTTTGGCGATGGCAGATACCTGCACTCAATACATCCTGAGGATATGGGGATAGTACTTGATGCGTCGAAGAAACTTTTGAAACTAAAGGAGGAATTGGATTCAACCACCAAGCCAGACGAAGTCGAGACCATGCTGAAGGAATTGCACGAAACCAGCAAAAAAGTGAATGCGTTAGAAGATGAAATTAAACGCCTCCGGGGGGAGGTGGAGTCATACACTGCCGAAATAGACAAGCTTAAGAAGTCCGTGAATGATGAGCGCCGGATGCTTCAGGAAGCCATGGAAAAAAAACAATCAGGTGATGCTGCAAATCTACTCTTAGACATTGAGAGGTTGAAGGGGAAAGTTGATGCTTTGGAATCCAGCATCCACTCGAGTGTGATGAGGATTGCAAGGGGATTGAGGAAGTATTCAAAGAAGTCATTTGGCAGTGAACGATTGATTTCAAAGATGCTCGACGAACCAGTAGACACTTTTCTGAGGGAGGACTGTAGAGTAATATGCGAAATACTTGATGGCTTCGGGAAGACATTGGAGCCGAAAGACTATGACGTAAAGGAGTTTGAGAAGATGCGCGAAAGATTAGGTGAAACCCGACAGCTGCTTAACGAGAAAACTAAGGCTGAGCTTTCGTCTTTGAAGGATGAGTTAAGTGGGAAACAATGCAGTTATGATTCATTGGAGTCCCACAGGCTCGAGGCAGAGTGCAGAAACCGCATCAGTGAGATTGAATCTAAGGTCGTCGATTTGAGTGCGAGATTAGACAAAGACAAGACTACATTGGAGGATGCCTCTTCTGAGTCGAATAAGTTGAAGAATGAGTTAGTGGAGAAACTTGGCGGATTAGGTGTTCAAGTTATTGGATAGTGTTATTTCATCTGGTCTATGAGGTTGTCGTGTATTTTATGGTCGTATTTGACAACTTCATTCACTTCATGTATTGTGTAGTTGTAGCCATATAGTCTGGCTTTCAAGTCTTTGAGGCATTCATCGTCTGTGCAATCATTGGGGGACAGTGTTTTGAGAAATATTTTGCCGTCTTTTGACCGGAATATGTTCATGACGTCGGAGTATTGCCTGAGTTCATCGGTCAGTTTATCGTCTAGATTATCTGATGAGTCGACGACAATCATGTTAAGTTTGAATCCAACGTCGTGGGGTTTGAGTATTGCCGAGAAACCATCTATTACACCTTGTTTGACTAATTTATTTATTCTCGTGAATATAGTTGTGTGAGGCACATTTAACGCCCGCCCAAGGTCCCTGAGGCTTAGGCGGCCGTTTGTTTGCAGATTTTTTAATAGACTCTTATCTAAGGAATCGAGTTTCACAAGTAAAAAATAGGCAAAATAGGTTTAAATACACTTTACAATGTTCAATTTAGTGCTTTTGTTTCTAGG
>JAHIYG010000143.1 GCA_018815265.1 Candidatus Altarchaeota archaeon
AAGGAGACATTCGGCCGTTGTCTTGAAATGGCCAAAACCCCTGGTGCGGCAGAGCTAATAGGTGAGCTCATACCCTATGGGTACAAATTTGACCTGGAACACTCTGGCGTGATGGGTGATATGGTGGCTCAGAGAGAACATATCCTCTCAGGAGTCAAAGCCCTCAGCGAGTGCATTGAAGGATACGAATATGAGCCTCAGAAATCACGCAGCGAGGGTTCAGTCACGTATGATCCGTATCTGGCATACATTCAAAAACAAGGGGCTAAAAACATCTTTATGACATTAGCGGGTGAAGAATCTGCTTCATTGACTTCAAAAACCATTGCTGGAGGATTGATTGAAACTGTCACAGGCAGAAAGCCTGAGGCTGCGGAAGTAGACGGCTTCTTAACCGCAGTTAGGGCGTCGCATAATGAGATAGCTGCTTTAGGCGATGCCGTGAACGTCGGATTAATATCTGCGTTTGCCAAGAACCCAGAGGTCACATCAGTAAACCTCAGGATACACGGTGCCAAACTCGCCGCAATCCACCAACAACTGAAAAATGAACCCCGGTACTCATACATACCTGCAGCAGACGCAGTAAGCAGGCTGCTGTCACAGCCTAAGGAATCACTTGACGCTGTCATGGCTCAAGATTATCCTCCAGCCGCGCTTTTAGGCGTATTTGGAATGTTTGAATACGGGGAATTAACGCCTGCGCTGACTCAGCAGCTGTTTAAGGCACTTCCAAGGAGCTCAGACGTCATAAAGGATTCCTATAATGTCGAATACCTGACTTCATACCTACATAAGAACCCTGAAGGCCAGAGAAAAATACTTACTGGATACGCTCAAGCCTTTCCGAACTGCGAAAGAGACGATGCACACCACCTGTTGACTGTGATGGCGTTGACAGACAGCCTGGCATCATACGGGTTCCAGGATGTTGTGCAAACGCAGCTTGGCGCAGGACATGCCACTCCTGCGGTTTTTGCAAAATCTGTCGTAGGCGAAGCAGCCAAAATACTGTCTACGAAATACGATCCCACATTGATTTCAGCATATCCATCAGACAAACTCACCCAGTGGATTAAGGTCTACTCAACATATGAGGAGACATTGAGGCACTTCAAAAGAGAGGATAATATCCCGATTATGCGGGTTATCGCAACTGTTGAACTGATGGGTGAGGAAAAAATACACGCCTTCAGAAGAAACGACCCGCAGCTATTGGCTGACTTAGTATCAAATGCTGAAAGGTATTTCCCGGATGAAACCGAACGGGCTGCAGCACTCGAATACCTTCAGAAAAGGCAGTCTGGTGAGGAGGAAAAGAAGGTGCTCCCAGAAGGTGAATACAGCCCAGAGGAGCGACAGCGCATCATAGCTGAATTCCACAGGAAAGACCATACTCTCACACACACGCTCTCTGACGTATGTGTCGATGATAGGCTGGAGACCATTGGGGGGATACTCGACGACCTATTCCACAAAAGGCACTTCAGCCCGGCATTGCAGGATATAGAAATGCTGACTCCAGGGCAAAATCCCATGCAGGAACTTGGGGAAAGGGGCACAGCATGCTCTAGGCTGATTGGAGAACTCACTGGCAAGGCCAAAGGTAAAGCAAAGAAAGGCGACCCAGAACGCGAAGCAAGGATTGAAGGTTATCAGGGTGAACTAAGGGCTGAAGTTCAGGGGATACCTAAGGAAAAACAGGTTGAGGCACTGCAAGCCATACAACAAGATATTGTGAATCGGCAGAGGTCTTTAGGTACATGGGCTGACGTCCGCGAGATTGGCGTGGGTTATGAGGGGAAGCTTGACTCATTGACTGGCAGGATTAAATCAGCAAGGGAGGCACTGGGCAATCAGGCTGAAGTCATAGAGAGCTTAGGCTTCAATTTCACAGAGTCATTCAGGAGAAAAGTCTATTCTGGAGACATAGAGCTTTTGTCACAGGCGACAGACAAGGCATTGGCTGGCGAACAAGAAGAAGCAAGACGGCAGCAGCTCACCAGCTTAAACCAAACAATTGCTGAAATCAGGAGAACATATGCCGACGCAGGCTCATATTTGGATGGACTAGTTCCCGGGCTCACAACAACACTTGGTCTTTTGACAAAGAAAAAAAGCGATACTGTCCAGCTGAAGCAGTCACTGGGTGATGACACTGATTTCGAATCATGCATCAAGAAAGTCAGGGAACAAAACCCAAGGCTTGCTGAATATATTGTAAGGCGTGCAAGGCAGGATGGCACAGGTGATAGAGGTCTCATAGATACTGTGCTTTCAGAATACGAGGACTCGTCTGCAATCCAAGACGTTCAAAACCTCATATCAGCGATTAAGCCTTCTGAATCGCAGGGTATTGTCGTCCACACATACGGGCACGAACACGTCTTCACAAGGATGCTTGAGGCCATGAAAGGCCAATGCTTGGACTATCGTTCAAGCGTCAACAGCATAGGCAACGCAGTCTACAATATGGACTTGATGGATGCATCTAGGGCGGTTACGGTATCCCGGGACTCAACAGGGGCTGCAAGGTTTGATGCAATAGACTACCTCACACGCGTTGAGACAGATGGGAAATCCACCACAGCAATTGTGACCGACCCATTCTACGTTCCAGATGGTTCGGTACTTTCATGGGGCAAGATAGAAGGGCATCTAATGTATCTTATTGAGAAGGCAGACCGCATGGGCGTTCCCCTAGTGGTACCTTCCCGGCTTATAGCAAACAATGAACAGCGGTTTGCTGACATGCAGTCTGAAGCAGGCAAGACATTCGAGCAGAAGCAGGCTAATGTGTCAATCCTGACCGGCCCATCTGATGAAGTATACTGTGAGCTCACAGGATATGTGCACTATAACCGTGACACGCAGCATAGTCTTGATGCATACGTATATACGCCTGAGCCAAGACAAAAATGACGAAGGTTGTGTTGGATACGAACTTGATTATTGCAGGCAGATGGAACAGTAAATCCAGCTCATTGAAGATAATTGACTTGTGCATATCTGGCAGCCTAAAGGCTGTATATACTCGGGAAGTCAGGGATGAGAACCTCTACATCCTCGGCAAGGTGAAAACTCCAAGGCAATACCTGCAAAAAATCGAAAGATTTTACGAAAACTCAATGCGTGTAGAATCTAATGAGAAGGTTACTGTGTCGAGAGACCATTCAGACAACAGGTTTTTGGAGGCTGCATTGGCTGGATGCGCAGACTATGTAATTTCAAACGACCATCACCTCCTCGAGGTCGAAGAATACAGGGGTGTAAAAATCATGAGGCCGTCTGATTTCATGAAGTTACTACCCTAGTTGAATGTCTTCTTCACGACTATCATTTGGTTGTCGTATTGCGTTGCCTTGTTTGCCTTAGACAGCGCCCAGAACTCCTCATATGTCACCTTGAACCTGCCCCTGTATGGGTCCTGCAGATAAACGTATGACTCGTCGAAGCCGATGATTAACCTGTAATGCCCGAATTCAGTATCATCCGGCCCGTTCAGGCGTTGCAAGACTATTATTGGGTACTTGTATATGCATATGAAGTTTATGAGTTTCTGCAGTTTCAGCTGGTTTTCCATGTAGAATTCCAGGTACAACCCATTATCCTGGAGATATCCTACCATGTCGTCGAGTCTGGTTTGTCCGTCATCCTGCCTTAGGGTAGAGACTATATACTCCTGTCTGCGGTTTATGCCGTAATATTTCAGTACTGATTCGACAACAGCTGGTCCACACCAGTCCAGTTTGTCCTGCCTGTCGAATGCTATGTCTATCCTGCACTTGGGAAGAGCCAATGTAGTCGTGGTGCACATCATCTCAGGGGAATACTCCATCTCCCAGTCGACAACCTCTGCATCAAGTCCCTCAGACAACTTAGGCCGGACCCTGAAGCTGTAGCCGACGTATTCCACCGAATAGTTCATGTCATCTATCTGCAGTGTCCTGCCTCTGGCAGCAGAATAAGTGTCTCCAAAGCAGCCGGTGTAGTAGTATCTCATGCCTCCTACTATGATATAATCTGATGCCTCACGCAATCCTGAAGAATAGACTTTGGAGTAAGTGAAGTAGTTGCCATACAAGTCCTTGACTTCGTTTATTGTCGTGTTCCAATATATGGTGGTATTCTTCTCATAGACTATCAGGGAAGCCTTCGATGCGATTTCGTCTGTCTCACCCACAGTCCATGAAACAGCTCCCATTTCATAGCTTTTCCCCACTTTAACCGGGACCTGCATGATTCTTGCCGTGGGTGTTTTGACTTCAATCCAAAAAAGTCCGTCGTCTGGATATTGGATTGTTGATGTAGTCGACGAAGTCGTAACCGACGTGGAAGAAGATGTTGTCGTCGTCGGAATAATAAACGTGTTTGTTGTTGGAACTGCCCGGGTGGAGAGAATCTTTTCAGTAACAACTACCTCTGGCTGTCCGATGCAACAGCAAAGAAGCGTCAGCAGAAGCAACGCAGCCTTTGAGTGCATCTCACCCAACCAAGACGGTATCTCCGTCGATTGTTATTTTATCTCCTGTCTTAATCTTTGAGATGTCGATTTTGTCGACTGCAGGTATGTCTGATATTATGCACCCCACAGCAACTATTGTCTCACATTCGCTGTTTACCATGCCTATGGGTCCAGTCCCGAGTTTGGCAAGCTGGTAGATGGTGTACGGCCCTACAGTCGAGCCTTTTCCCTGGGGGAACACGAGAATCTTTCCCTTTATTGAGACGCCGTCTAATTCGTTGTCTTTGTCTGCTATCTCCCCTGTTTCAGGGTCCACTCCCCCGTAAAATGATATGGGGTCCTTCGTGACAAGAGCCTGTCCTGAAACCTTCCCTTTGTTGATAACTCTACCCTTCAATTCCATTAACTCCACCTCCCATTAACTGCGGCGTCAAGGCATTTTTCAAAAGAACCCAACTTGACCTGCATTTTATTCTTTCCCCTGCAGTAAAAACATGCCTTGGCACTGGTTGTGGCCACGTTTTCAAACCTGCCTTTCAGTGGCGCAACAACCATGCAGGTGTCGCATGCAAACTTAGCACCTGTTGCTTCGATAACCTCAGTATATCCTCTTATGTCTGCCAAAACTTTTGTGGGGCGTGCAGTGGCAATCCACAACTCCACACCATCATTGACTTTCTTCCCCTCAAGATACTCTGCAATACGCCGTATCTCGTCAATAGAACAATGGGGGCAGCCGAGAGACACAAACTTTACCTCGTCAAACACGTCATTTAATGCGTCATATGAGTCCTTCAAATCCTTATCTGTCACTGTAATCACCTCAGACGGCATTGAATGCTTTGCTGCATCAGGCGTTATGCTTTCCATATGGTATATGGGTTTGGAACCGTATGTCACAACTGACGCGCCAAATGCCTTCAACTCGTCGAGGGTCGCGTTTTTTATCCCTGCTATGAATGGTATCTTTCCCTTCCCCTTGTTGCCTATGAAATATCCAAGGGCTCCGAAATCTGGAAGCGACTTAACATCAGCTTCAACTTTGAATCCGATGTTTGGGACTCTGTTAACATCAAGATGGAGCCCGTATTCTGGCGTCTTCCCAATCATTGCAGAAGCTATGGCTGAAGGCCCCCCCTCTTTGTTGGTATATGCGCCAACGACTGAATTGATGAATGTCACAGCAGAAGACTCGCTCCAAGCTATGTGTTCACCGTATCTGGGGAGATTTCCCACAAGATATGGCGTGCACGTGCAACAGGTTATCACACCCATCTTGGAAAATGCTGCAATAACCTTGTGCTGCTTGCTTGCGAACTCCTCGCTAATGCCTAGTTTTTTCCAGTCTTTCAAGTCCATGCCCGCGGGATTCAACGTCGTAGTCACTTTCGTTCTTCCATCCTTTGCAAGCTCGTCAAGGTACTCCAAACCTGGATCGCCCAGATTATGAAATGACACCCCTGCAATCTGCACTGAATTGATAGGTATCAGCTTTTTTGCACCATATATCTCGCCCAAGGCAACAAGTATCTTCATGCTCTTCGCAGCGGCGTTGCCTTGATTGCCCTTTAATATGTCCTCTTCATCGCGTGTGAGCTCCATCCTATTCACCCAAGTCTGCTTTGAGGAATTTCTCCCTCTTCTTATCCCATGGAATCGTGGCATCTACTGCGACCTTAGCAGTCATCAGCCGGTCTGAACCCTCAATCTTTTCAGCTGTCGCGTCAAGGCTAGACCCTGGCCCCCTCCATACCTTCATGTTCTTGTCTGCCTGGCAGCGGGTTGCAATAGCCCATTCAACATCCGACAAATCGTATATGTTAACGTCATCATCCACTACGATGCAGTGCTTCAGGCTCCCATGCCCTTTAAAGGCTGCTTCAGCAGCCTGCATTCCATCGTCTGTGTTCTTCTTGCTTATCTGGACTAATGCATGCAGCCAGCTGCATCCGCCGGGTGTCAGCAACACGTTTTTGCAGTCTGCAACCTCCTTCACAGCATTGTATATAGTCGGCTCCTTAGGCATCCCCATCAGCAGGCGATGCTCGTTGTACGCTGGAAGAAGCCCCTGATATATTGGGTTTTTCCTGTGGGTTATCTTCTTGATTATGACTACTGGTTCGTCGCGGACTACATCAAATGTCCCGGAGATATCTGGGAACGGACCTTCCTTATGCCGCGCCTTAGTTGTCAACACACCCTCCAAAACCAATTCGGCATCTGCTGGAACCAAGACATCTGAGGTTATGCATTTCACGAGCTTCAATGGCTTCATAGTATTTGCAAGCTCTGCCTCGCTCACGCCTCCTGCGGAAATCGATGCTGCAAGCAACACTGTCGGGTCAAGACCCAGGCATATTGCAACATCTAATTCCCCGCCTGCTTCCTCTAGGAACTTCCAGGTGTCTCGATGGCATATCCTCGCCACAAACTTGTCTTTTGCAATCGGTGAACTCCGGTGGTATGCGAAATTTACCCTACCCTCCTTGTTTTTACAGCAGTATACTCCAGCAGTAACGTATGCTCCCAAATCCTTTGACGCATGAGTCAACACCGGAATCTTCGACAGGTCAACGTCATCCTCCACGACCTCCTGGCATGCTCCGGTTTTCACTATCTCAGGTTTGGATGGATTTTTGATGACATCAGATATTTTAAAGAGTAACTCCTGTCGTTTTATCCCCATAGCCTTTGCAAAATGGTCTCTTGTCGAACATACTCCTGCTACTACCCGATATTCTGACCCCCTCACATTCTCAAACAAAACAGTCTCTTCAGGGTGACTCTTAAGTATTTTAGCAGCTTCCAAATACGGGTCTACTTCGTCTTTCACATGTAAGACTTTGCCCTCCTTTTCCAACCCATTAAGAAAATCCCTCAGTCCCATCTCAACACCTCTTAAACAATGGAAATGTATAGGTTAAAACACTTAAAAATATGCAATGAAAAGGACATGTCTAGTATTGGCTGTGCTGCTTACTCTAGGGTGCATTTGGGAAAATGAATGTGGAGAGACAGTGTGTATCGTAGATGTCCCCCGGGATACCCCCTCAATGGAGTGCAGTCAAAGATGCCATGAACTCGGCTACTCAAAATCCTCTCTCAACCAGACCTGTACTGCATTAAAACCCCAACCCAAAGAATGCATAATACAATGTTCATATTTTGTGGTTTTTGATTTAGGAAATAAAACCTGCTGCTGCAGAGAGATTGTAGATGTGCAATGTGAAATAAACAATAGTGGGTGTACCTGCCCTCAAGAATATGGTCTAATCTGCTCAAATAAGAAACCAAAAGCCTGATTACGTTGCAGCAGGCAGTTTTTGGTCCTCAATCAACCCGATTCTCTCAAGTGAAGATAAAACATCCAGAATGTTCACGTCTATCCTCTCTTTTTTCCCAAGCCCCAGTTTATGCTCTAACTTATGTCTAATGTCGTCTATGGTATTTTTTCCATTGCAGAGACTCCAGACAATGAAAACCTTTGGATCAACAATAAACGCTTTTTCATTGTCATTCACAAGTACTGGCTTAAAACCAGTTGATTTTTTATTGATGCCTTTAGCTTTTGGACAAATCATATGCTCCACCCCCTATTTAATAAGATTTAGAAAGCCAACCAACCGTCAACTTCCCATATACTTATTTATTAAAAAACCTTATAAACAAAAAAATATTGACCAATGTTCAACTATTTGTTGTTTCTGTGTTTGTTGATGCTTTTACACCCTCTACACCGGTTCCATAGTATATGTCGTCATCGTAGTCGTATCCAGAGTATCCACCGCCAGGCGTCGTACAACAACACAGACATCCGAGGCTTGTCACAACCAATGCCATAATCAACAACATAATCTTCCAGTTCATATTAGCTCACTAACTAATTTGTATCACGATATTTAAGCTTTAACTTTTACTGCCCATGAAAAGGCTCACTGCAAGCCCGGTCACCAATGCGACAAGCGAATCGCTTGCAAAATACTTTGTTGACGCCAGGATACTTAATTCATAGCCTCCCCAGAAATGACCTAACACCACTGAAAGTATCACCCCCACAACTGTGGCTAATACAAAATGGCTGACGCCCTTCCTAAAATCCTGGTAACCTTGCTTTATGAACGCGAAAGCAGCAACCATAAAAACTGCAAAAAACCACATACCCACCGTTTCATTAGGTGCTGCTATGGTCTTAGATGAAAAAACACCGAATTGGGCTATGACTAGATAAGTCAACACTGCACCTATGCTTTTATCGTCCTTTAGGGTTTTCAAAGACATCATCTCCATTAATGCCCTGCTTTTTTCATCTACCTGCTCTGTTTTTTCATCTCCTTTAGGTTTCAATGTTGTGAATGCAGCATACAATGCTATCACAAAAGCCAAAAATCCGGCAATTAAACCCGCAACCCCAAAAACGATTGTGTCATTTGTGAAACCCTCCACACCTACCTTATCAATTAAGGTAGTCATGAATTGATAGAATGCAAGCGAGACAATAGTCAAAAGAAATATCTTTTTGAGGAAGAAGATTATAAGTCCTGACAGCTTGTTTATGATTAGGACTGCTAAATAGATTCCAATCAAAACCGCAGAAACCGCAAAGACATCACCTGCCTGAAGCCTCGCCGGCAAATCCAACGCATACTCTGAGGCATAGTCGACTAACTCAACCATAACTTACTGATTGTCTCCAACCTTAAAAAGCGCATTAACTGAGCTCTTGTCTAAATCAGCTGCGGAGCCGACTATCAAATCAGGATTTAAACCCTTAAGCTCCGCCTCACTGCTTCCCCCAGTGAGGACAGCAACAGTCTTCATCCCCGCGTCTTTTCCAGCATGTATCCCATGCAGGCTGTCATCTACTGCAACAGCCATTTCTGCACTAACCTTCAAGGTATCGCATGCTTTAATGAGCATTGAAGGATGTGGCTTCGGATGCGGTACCTCATCCACTCCCACAATAAAGTCAAACAAACCTGCAAGCTCTGATGACAAAAGCATCCCATCGATGTTTTTCCGGGGGCTATTTGACGCAAGAGCCAACATATACCCCTCTTGACGCAAATTAATCAGATTCTCCTTCACACCAGGAAATGCTCTGACGCCATCAACATACCTTTCCCTAAAAATCTCCTGTTTCCTATCTGCCAACTTGACATAATCCACTGTATTAGGTTCCAACCCCCTTGAAACCAGATAATCCTTGACTATATCCCTCCACAGCTTTCCAAAAAGCAGCCTGAAGTCACCTTCCGTAAACTCGAACCCAAACTCATTGAACGCATCCTTGAATGCGAGATAATGAGGATGCTGTGAGTCGACCAAGGTGCCGTCCAAGTCGAAAATCAATAAAATCATCTTTTAATTGCAGTACCTATTCCTGACTCCCCAGACAACGTCCGCCTAAGATATCCTCTGTCTGAACCGATAATCTCAGAAGGTATTCCCTTCCTTGCAATAGCCAGTAATTCACTAATCTTCCCGACTATCCCGCCGGTCACGTCTGTCCCATCTGTTTTTCTCCCCTTCAACCCACGCATAATCTCTGAATCAATTAAATCATATTTCCTGGCATCCTTCAAACAGGGATCCTTGTCAAATACGCCGTTATAAGAGGTCACAATCACTACCTTGTCTGCACAAAGTTTTTCGGCAAGATATGGCACAAGCTGGTCTCCACTCAGAATATCGACTCCCTTCTCCAAATCAACCAAGACATCCCCATACAATACCGGAGTCAACCCCGCATCTACGAGTTTCTTCAATGCTTTAACCTGGAACTCAACTATCCTACCTCTCTTCAATATTCCGCATGCAGAGGGCTGGAATGCCACAGCATTAACACCCTCCTTGACGAGTGCATCAACAACTTTCGCATTCAATTTCCCCATAGAATTGCGTGTTTCAGAAACTCCCCTAACCTGCATTTCAGACCTAAGGCCTTGCTTAAGCTTGTATTTTTTTGCAGGTACATGCCCGTATGGGCCTGCTCCATGGACTATAACAACCTTCACATCTTCCTTATTCAACACATTAGAAACCTCACTACACAGTTGCTTTAACTTTCTTGTGTTGACTGCCCGTTGGTCCTTTTTCTTGTCTGTTATGACTGACCCGCCAAACTTCACCACATATGTCTTCATTTTGTAAGGAGAATCATGTTATCATGGTAGATGATTTCATTGCATGTCTTTTTCCCGAGTTTAGATGATATTTCAGAGCATTTCAAACCCCTTATTTTTCCTATCTCTTCGGATGTAAAATTAGAAATTCCCCTTGCAAACTCAATACCCTCCGAATCCAGTATTGATATCGCTTCGCCCTTGTTGAATTCTCCCTTAACCTTTGTGACTCCAGCAGGCAGAAGAGATGTTTTCCCTGTTTTCAAAATATTCTTCGCTCCGCTATCAACCGTGACTGAACCTCTTGTCTTAGTGGAAAACAGCATCCACTGGTGCTTGTTATCTAATTTTTCCCCTGGGATGAAAACAGTACCTACCGGCTCTCCATTGAACAGCCTCTTTAATACGCCACTCATCCTCGCATCTACTATTGCCATAGGTATCCCGCATTTCATCATGGTTTTCCCGGCAATGACTTTAGACCTTATACCTCCTACTCCACCACCCCATGATTTACCATCCAGCATTTCAATGTCATCGGTTATCTGCCTCACCTCATGAATCTTCTTGGCATTCTCTGACTTGCGCGGATCCAATGTGTAGAGTCCATCCATGCTGGACATAAGTATCAATAGGTCTGCCCCAAGGTTGGATGCAATCAGTGCAGACAGCGTGTCGTTGTCTCCAAACTTTATCTCGTCAACAGACACGGAATCGTTCTCATTCACAATAGGTATAACTCCAAGCTTCAAAAGTGAATTGAATGTGTTTCTGATGTTCAAATACCTTGTTCTGTTTTCAAAATCTTGTTTGGTCACAAGAATCTGGGCTACGACAAACCCATGCTTTGTAAACATCTGCCCGTATGCCTTCATCAACTCATTCTGGCCTACTGCAGCGCATGCCTGAAGTAGATTAATATCCCTAGGCTTTTGCTTCAGGCCGAGTTTGGTCATTCCACAGGCTATGGCACCAGACGAAACTATTATAACCTCTAAACCTGAAGCCTTCAGAGAAGCTATCTCCGCCCCTAACTTATCCAATTTTCCCTCGTCAAGCCTTAATTTAGTGGTTATACTTGCAGTACCAACCTTCACTACCACCTTAGTAGCACTCGAGAAAATCTGTCCGCGCTCCATCTTAGCTTCACCTACTCCTGGCCGAAATCCCCAAATATCATCTGCCTCGGCTGTAACTGTATGCCTTCGGAGATGATGTATGGCACAAGGCTTGTCATCTGGTCTGTACCTCTCATCTTCAGGATCTCAAGCGCCCTAACTCGCGTCTTGCCCCTGCGTATGTTGTACAACACTACCACCCCGTCTACGACAAATTCCATAACCCCATGCCTACTGTATTTCGTAGGGTCCTGTTCAGACTCAGATATAAGGACTGTTGTGACTCCCATCTTTTGAAGCCAGTCGACAAGCCGCAGAACCCACTGCCTCCGGTTGTGTTCTCCCTCCAGCATGGCTTCAATGCTTGTAACTGAATCAATAACTACCCTTTTAGCTTTCAAACTGTTTATTGCATCTACTATGGCGCCATATTCCTCCCTCACAATGTTCATCACCACCTGAGGATCTATTCTCAGAAGCTTTAATGTGCCTTCATCCTCTAACTTCCCAAGATCCCATTTATGGCGTCCCATATTCTCCTTAATCTCCTTAATCTGCTCCTCGAATGTGACATATATGCCTGGTTCCCCGTGTTGGGCGCCATATACAAGGTATTGCATAGCCATAGTCGACTTACCTGAGCCGCATCCGCCAACTAAAAGTATTGTGTTATTTTTCTTGTATCCTCCCTCAATCATCTCATCCAAACCAGGTATGCCTGTCGAAACCCTCTCAACCATCTTTTGTTTCTAAAATATATTTAAGCGTTTATACTAATAGGATTAGCAATAAATATCTATGGGAGAACCTACAGTTATTTATCGCGAAATGATAGTTATTAGTTTTTGGAGAAAAAAATGTTGGTATTTGGGGGTACAAGGTCTGCAAGTCTTTCATGGAATGTTGCCAAGTCAATGAAGGCTGAAGTTGGGAAGTCAGAGATTAAGGCATTTCCTGACGGCGAAAAATACGTGAGAATAAACTCGGCAGTCAAAGGTAGGGAATGCACTGTTGTCCAGTCAATCCGGTCAAATGACGATTTTGTAGAGCTTCTTCTGATGCTCGACACATTACGCGACCTCGGTGCAAACCAAGTCCACGCTGTAATGCCGTATCTAGCCTATATGCGGCAGGACAAAAGGTTTCATGTAGGGGAGGCATTGAGTGCAAAAACCATCCTAAAACTACTTTATGAAGTCTCTGATTCCATCACAACAATAAATTGTCACTTCCTGAACGAGGGTGGCGAGGCAGTCTACAACCACATAAGGTTCATGAACCTTGATGCCATGCCAATCCTCCTAGGTTATGTCGGCTCAAAAGTGGAGAATCCATTTTTAATAGCTCCAGACAAGGGTTCCCTGAGTTTTGCCAAGGCTGCAGCATCCCAGCTAGACTGCGAATTCGACCACCTTTCAAAAACAAGGCTTTCAGGTTCTGAAGTCAGGATAGACATGAAGGACTTGGATGTTGGGGGAAAGGATGTGCTGATACTAGATGACATAATCAGCACTGGAGGCACGATTGTTGAGGCTGCAAAGCTAATCAGGAAAGGCCATCCATCAAGCATAAATGTCGCATGCGTCCATGGACTCTTCTTAAATGGTATAGAACACTTCAAAGGCGAAGTCGACAGACTCACCTCGACAGACACATTGGACAACCCAGTATCCAAGGTTTCCGTTGGGGACCTAATCGGCCAAAGCATCTTGAGATGAAAAGAGTGCATCTTGCAACAGCTATTCTGCTGTTAACCACTATCTACTTCCTCTTTTTTCATTCGGAGACCCAAGACGATGTCAAGGCATGCGTTGGAAGTACATGTATTTTCTTAGAGAAAGCAGTTACTTCCTCTGAACAGAGGACTGGGCTCATGTTTAGGGAAAGGCTGGAGGGGGATAGGGGAATGTTTTTCATCTTTGAGGACTATGCAGTTCATTCCTTTTGGATGAAAAATACCTTGATTCCACTTGATATAATATGGCTCGATGAAAACTATACAGTCATAGGCTATGTCACTGCAAACCCATGTACTTCAGACCCGTGCGAGGTTTATTCAATGTCTTATCCTTCAAAATATGTCATCGAAGCAAATGCTGGTTTCATGGAAGAAAATGACATAGGTGTCGGCGATAGATTCAGAATTAATTAAATGTCCCACCCGTCTGCCCCAATCAAAGGGACAAATACGCATCCACCATGTTCGTGTATTTCTATCTTTTCATCTTCTTTCTTGAATACTTCAACTAGTGTCTGCCTTATTCTATCACCAACTGGTATGAGCAATTTTGAATTTTTCCCGAGTTGACTAATCAGTTGTTTAGGTATCCTGGGAGATGCTGCTGTTACTATTATCCGGTCATATGGGGCGTTTTCACCATAACCTAATGTGCCGTCACCACATCTGCATGTGATGTTGCCATATCCTAACCTCTCAATCAGGTTAGATGCATTTTCAAACAGTTCCTTATGCCGTTCAACAGTCGTTACATGTCCGGTTTTAGCTAGTTCAGCCAGTATAGCCGCCTGGTATCCTGAGCCTGTTCCGATTTCAAGTATCTCGTCACTGTCTCTTATGTCTGCCAACTCCGACATTATCGCAACCATGTGGGGGGCAGACACGGTCTGACTGCAGCCTATTGGGAGGGGGTGGTCAGCGTATGCATCATCTGAATACTTAGGTGAGATGAATAGTCTTCGGTCTACCTTCCTGAATGCGTTCTCGACTTTCTTCGACTTGATATGCCCCTCTTTTTTAAGCACTTCAATTAGTTTGTTTTTTTCCTGTTCAGAATTCACTTTTTAGCTCTGCTTCTGAGACTTGTATCCTTTTTCCCAAAAGGATTAGATTGGAACAAATTCCCATCTCTCATCTGCTCTTTCACTTGCGATACTCTTTCCATGTGTTCACTGAGGGTGCCGGGTTTCTTTCTGAAATTATCACCTAATCCCTGTTTTTTCGAAGCTAACTGGCTTCCACCACCCAGGTCATGTCCTCCCCCAAGTGAATGCATGCCACCGATTGTATGTGCTGACTGAACCTCAGCCAACATATCTTTGACTGATTTTTTGACTACTCCAGAATAATTTGACTTGAACTTACTGAGTCTTGAGTCAATTACTTTCTTGTCGGAAGAAATTGGTTCAGGCGCAACATTCTCACTAGAGACTAATTCCCCCTCTTCTGAATATTCAGGAGTTGATTGCATGTCCTCAACCGGCTTTTTTGGAAGATTTCCGAAGGATACTTTATTCCAATTAGCACCTGGTACTTGGGCCTTTTCCTTTTGGGCTTTTTGACCTGCAAGTGGCGACCTGTATTCTGCAGCATTCTCTAAAGCTGTCGTGTCAGCGGAGTATGAATCGAACTGCTGGCCTCCAACCATGAAGTTTTCTTCAGTGGATCCATCACCCATTACTTCTACTGTTCTGCCGTCGTTTAAAACGCGGAAGAGTCTACCGTCTATCCAGTGTTCTTCCATATGTTAAAAAATGCATTTTTAAAGTTAAAAAACCGTTTTTACAGCAGCCAATACAGGGATTAAACCGAATATTATGCAGAATATGTCGAAGCGAATTTTTCTAGACATAGAAAGCAAAACCTCCATCAATGCATAACCTGCCACAAACGAAGCCGTCACCCCTATTAATCCCGCAACCAATCCGATATTGGGGGCTCCGTCAGTAATCAACTCCAGAAAGACAGCGCCTACGACTGCGGGGACACTCATTAGGAAACTCAACTTCAAGGCTTCAGTCTGGTTTAACTTGTTCAAAGCCAGTGCAGCGACTGTGACCCCGCTTCTGGATATCCCAGGCAGTATGCTGAACCCCTGAATTAACCCAACTGTGATTTCCTCCCATATTGTCAAATCCTTTAGCTTACCTCTGCCAAAACCCCTTCTGTGCAACTGATGCAAAACAACTCCAGTAACTATCAAAGACAAACCAACCAAACCATTAACAAAGACTCCATCGAAGCCGTACAAAAAAGACTTTAACAAAAAATACAAAAACAATCCAGTAACTCCAGTTGCCGCACTAGACACTAGCAAAAACCTAAGAAGCCGTTTATCATTCAATAAACCAATCCATGTTTTCCTATACTTCACCAACACAGCGGCACTTGTGCCTAAGTGCATGTATATCCCGAGGGAAAACGCCGTTACAGGGTCTAAGCCGGCATAGTCAAGAAGATAAATCATCGATTGACCGCTGGAACTAATGGGCAGCCACTCAAAAAAACCCTGCATCAAACCCAGGACTAAAACACTAAATAACTCCATAAACAACCTATTTATAGGAAACCACCCTATAAACTAAGACGTTTTGCTTCTAGGGCTCATAGCTCAGTCTGGTAGAGCGCTCGGCTTTTAACCGAGATGCCGCGGGTTCGAACCCCGTTGAGCCCGTAACCCCAATGGTTCTAACCCATTGGTTTAAATTAACGGATTCTAGGATAACTTACGCTGGAATGGTTCGTACCCTGTGGCTAGGGAGTACGAACAATGAAACAGTTAAACGGAAATACCCCCGATATACACGGAATAGTTAAACGACACGGCCGAAGCCGTGAACGACTGGAAGCCGACGAACGCATAAACCTCCATAACAGAAAACTTATTCTAGGGTATTGCGACTACCAACGTAGACAACAATTAAGCATACACTCCACCGACAAGGTATTAATAACCCTAGCTAGGGCAATCTCAAAGAGATAAGCTGGCTAACAGTCCAAACCGCAAAATCCCCACAAGACTTAAAGGTCATGTAGGACGCTGCAAACTTCGTTCGCTCGCGTCGGTTTACGCTTTCCCCCATTAAGGGGTTACGCTTAATATTTTCCTTTTTATATTTATTCTTCCCTTTTTTTTATATGCCAGTTGTTGCGCCGGCGCCCAAACGCAAGGTTGGAGACCCCCTAACTGACTTGGAAGATGCAAGAGGGATAGGACTTAAGAAAGGCAAACAACCCACGGTTCAAGCACCTTCAAATGGTGCCCCGCAAGAGGTGACACAACCTCCCATAGTCGAATCCATCGCACTTTCTACTGCAGAAATACAAACGACACCATTTGACAGCGTATCTATGGGCTGGTTTTTTACAGAACAGGAAAGACGCGCTATGACGGCGATGAAACACGCTTTTACAAGAGAAATTACTGCAAGAATGAGGGGAGCTGAAGAAGCCAAAATAAACTTTGAAGGCGATCAAGGAGGCTTATACCTTAATTATGAGCCCGTTAGGGTATGTTCAAATAGTGTAGGTAGGGTTACAGAGGTGACAGGATTACAATCTGGAGGGACAACAGGGACTGATTACTCAGGAAATATGTGGAACCGATTAAGTCAAATGCATATCTCCCCCCGTTGGTCGGATATCACAGGACGAGACGACAACACAATGAAAGTAGCGGACATAGAACCAGTCTCAGAAAGACTAGCTAAACTAGCAATATATGGTCTAAAACAAGACCACAGAAACCAGCCAGTGATTGATTACCTAGCAAACACCAGAGCCTAGACAAGGTTACTTGGTTTTTTTCTTTTTTTTCTTAATTTGCTTTTTTTCTTTTTTTAACAGTTTAAGGTAGATTTTCTTTTTCACTGTGGCTCCTATTATTCCTAAAACAGCCCAAACCAATGTGTTGACAACTATCGACAAAGTTGAATTGGCCAGTATATTGTTGACTAATATGAAGGTTATAGTGCTTGGCAGTGCTAGTCCAAAAAGCAGGTTTGAAGAACAAAATCCATGGGCTTGAGCTAAGCAGTCGAAGCCCGCTGAAGTCAACAAACCATATAGTCCCCCTAAAGCAATGCCTGCAATTTTAAATTTGTCAAATTTCATCTAACAAAACACCTGTGTAGCATAGATTTTGTCTTTGGAAATAAATATGCCTACACCAGATGAAACAGCATTGGAATCCAATATATTCACGTAATCGCCACCGTTATCCACCCATCTTTCAACTATTTTTTCAGAGGGGAAATCAGAGATATCAACCACAATTATGTTCTCCTTCAAAGTGCTCAGGTTACATGTGAATCCAATATAATCTGCTCTGTCTTCAATACCTGCTCCATCAGGGCTGACATGGCTGAAAAAATCCCTATTCCCCATATCTATGCTGTGGGACCTGGCGAGATAATCGAGTTTAGAATCCCTCGTGAGAGAATGCACACCCGACAAATTCCTCTCCACATTAATCAGGTTAAAAAGGTTGTTTTCAATTGATTCAGGAACCAAAATAGTAGCTACAGACGGACTTTTTGCTTCGGGCGTGACATCATCAGTTACTCCGATGTATATGAGTATTAACGCACATATCAAAATATTGAATATCCAAAAATAACTTAAGTCAGGTTTGCGTTTCTTCACTTTTACAGGGGGTTCATCAACCTCGAATGGAAGGTCATTATAGTCCCACCCCGTAACGTCTTTTTCACTCATAAAAAAAACAAATGGGTTACTTATGTTTTTTCAAATAATGCTTTATCTCCTTTAACTCCCCAAAAATCAACAACAACGCTACGGCCTCCATAGCTGTGGTAATCTCAGCAAAACCAATCATAAATCACCTCCTACTACACTATTATTTTACATTAATAAATAGCCGCACCCTAAAGGGTGCGTTATACACCTGGTTAATCGCTTAAAATGAGGAATACATGGGATTTAGATGAGATAATAAATCCGGAAGGTATTGACGGAATCATTAGGAAACTCTCGCGTGAAGTTGATGACTTTCTAAAAATCAGGGAAAAACTAGATAAAGGACCGTCTAATGAAGAGTTCATGTCAATAATAACTCGTTTAGAAGACATGAATCTGGAATCTATGAGGGCTGCTGCATACTGTGGACTAAAGCTTTCAGAAAACACCCTAGATGACCGGAGAACTGCATTAGAGACAAGGACCTCCGCGATACTTTCCCACCTAGGGAATAAAACACTTTTTTTTGATACCTGGTTCAAGGAGCTAAGCGACAAAAAAGTCAAGCAGTACATAAGATGTTCTGGAAAATACAGGTATATGTTGGAACGCAAAAGGGCAACCATGAAATACCAATTACCTGAAAATGAGGAGAAGATAATAAATCTCAAAGATTTGAGCGGGCAAGAAACAATCTCTAGAATATATGATTTGACCGTGAACTCATTCAGATACAACTATGGGGGCCGCAAACAGACATTATCTGAGATTGTTAAATACAGGTTCAGTACAAAAAGAGGGCAACGCAAAAAAGCATACGACCTAGTATTGGCTAAATACAAGGAAGACTCCAGCTTATTCAGCGAACTATATAGAAGTACTGTCTTGGACTGGCGTCACGAATGCATGCAAATCAGGGGTTATCCATCTTCAATAGCGGTTAGGAACATTGCCAACGACGTTGAAGACCAGGCAGTGAAGTCAATGCTTGAGTCAATAGAGAAAAACTCTCAACTGTTCAGAAAATACTTCAAAATGAAGAAGAAACTCTTAAACCTTGAGAAAATAGACAAATACGACCTATATGCAACGCCTAAACATAAAAAGGAGCAGAAGATACCATATGCAAAGGCTGTGAAAATGGTTTTGGACACATACAAAGAATTCAATGATAGGTTATATGAGCTGGCCAAACTATTCTATGAGTCAAACCACATAAACTATGCTCCAATGCATGGGAAACAATCAGGTGGATTCTGCATGAGCTACTCAAAAGACAAGAAACCATATGTTTTGGTCAACTATACCGGAACACTAGAAGACGTCTTCACACTCATACATGAAACAGGCCACGCAATACATGCAATGCTTGCGGCAGACCAGACCCAATTCACCTACCATGCGACACTGCCGCTGTCTGAAACGGCGTCGGTGTTTTCTGAGATGCTCCTGGCACAGAAACTCATAAGGGAAACAGATGACAGAACGCGTATATACTCACGAATGCTAGATAACCAATACGCAACGGTCGTGAGGCAGGGCTACATAACACTTTTTGAGTTGGAAGCTCATAAACTAATCTCTGAAGGCGCATCCACGGAAGACTTGAATACTGCATATCTCAGAAACCTAAGACAACATCTGTCTCCAGAATTAAAAGTAGATGATGTATTCTCCACAGAATGGATGTGTATACCCCACATATTCCACAGTCCCTTCTACTGCTACGCATACTCGTTCGGAGAACTCCTTGTTCTCTCATTGTATCAAAGGTACCTGGCAGATGGTGATTTTCCACGCAAATACGTTGAAATACTATCATTGGGCGGTTCAATGAAGCCATCAGACATAATCAAGAAAGCAGGATTAAATCCCAATAACAAAAAAACATGGGATAATGGATTCAATATAATTGCAAAAGAGATAAAATCCCTAAACCCTCAATATAAATAGTTCCATGAGTAAATTGTAATGCATAACATGATACTTGTCAATGCATTAATCGGGGTCTTTGCAATACTCTGGGGTACTAAATATGTGTTTAGTTGGAGGATACAGACGAAATCAGGTTATGCCAAGATAAAGTCTGACAGGAATGACATATCTAAAAAGAAATTCCTCACAAATGAGGAGATATTCGAACATAACTTCAACATGGTCCGTGGCACTATCCTGATTGTAGTGGGTGCAGTAGCTTTTTTCCTAGGACTGCGTTAGTAAAAAATCATTACTCCTTCTTTTTTTGTGTAATCCTTTAGCGAACCTGTGTGCTTCATCCCTGACCTGCATCAACAGCTTCAACCCAGGGTTATCAACACCCAGCACTATCGGCGTCTTCCTCTGGGGGTGGTGAATTTCCTCCTGTTTTTTAGCCAATGCCAAAACAGCAACGCCCTCAGGCATGTACTTCATGCATGCGTTGAGCTGGCCTCTTCCCCCGTCCAGTAAGACTATGTCGGGTGTAGGCCACTCCAAATGGCTGAATCTGCGCCTTACAACCTCTGCCAGGTTTCCTGTGTCGTCCTGGCCACTGCATTCGAGCTTAAAAAGCCGGTATTGTCTCTTGTCTTTTCTCCCTTCAGTATAGACAACCATAGAACCCACAGTATTTTTTCCTCCGAGGTTGCTGATGTCATAGCCTTCAATCCTCTTGGGAATACGCGGCAGCCTGAAGGCCGACGCCAAAACCTCAAGTGGATTAGGACTTTTTTTCTCAATATCCTCTTGTTTCAAAGAGTGTATGCAGTTTTTGATGCATAGCTTTGCAAGCCTGAGTTTCTGGCCTCTTCTGCAGACTTTTAACTTGATTTTTCTTGCAAACTTTTCTGAAAGGTATTCCTCAATTAATTGTCTGTCTGAAGGTTCAACAGAGGATATAATCTCATCGGGTGTCAAATCCGAAGTCGTGTAATGCTGTTTGATGAACGCATTCAAGGACTTGCCAGATTCACCCGAGTACTCCCCCTGCAGTTTGTGGTTCAACACAGTCACTGCCTTGCCGTTTCTCACCTTCATCTGGCATATGCCCGCAGCCCCATCGATGAATCCATACCCTAATATGTCGAGGTTACCCAATTTAGGCGATGATATGTCCTGTCTGACCGACAGTGAATCCAATGCGTCAACTTTTTTTTTCAATTCATGCGCCTTTTCAAACTCGAGCTTTCTGCTACGTATGTGGATTTCATTAATCAATTCTTTCCTGATTGAGTCATAATCTCCTCTAAGAAACATGCACGCACCATCAACCCTTCGCCTATACTCGGTTTCACCAGTTATCACATGCGGGCCCGCACATAGTCCTAGACTATGGTTAAGGCACGGCCTTTTCATTTTTGTATGGTCCTTCCCGCACTTGCATATGCCGAATATTTCCCCGACCAGTCGAACAATCCTTCTCACAGCGCCTGCGTCAGTGTAGGGGCCGAAATATCTGTTGCCATCCTCTTCCACACGCCTTACAACATCAATCCTCGGATATTTTTCACCAACAGACACTCTAATGTAGGGGTATCTTTTGTCGTCTCTGAGCCGGACATTGTATCTGGGTTGGTTTTGTTTGACTAATGCATCCTCTAAAATCAACGCCTCAGAATCAGAGTTTGTTATTATAATCTCAAGCCTGTCTGAAGCATCCACAAGCCTGCTAGTCTTGGTATCCTGCGGGTTCAGATAATTTTTTAGCCTTGACCTGAGATTCTCGGCTTTTCCAATATATAATGCCCTACCCTCCACACCCTTCCAGATGTAGACTCCTGGTTTCTCAGGAGCAGCTTTTATGGACTCAACCAGCATCTCATTCATTTTGCTCTCAATACCTTCTTCAAGTATTTTCCTGTGGCGCTTTTACCTACCATCGAAACTTCCTCTGGCGTGCCTTCGGCTATGACGTAGCCGCCTGCGTCGCCGCCTTCAGGCCCCAAATCTATTATGTGGTCTGCAGTCTTCAAAACCTCGAGATTATGCTCTATGACTACGACTGTATTGCCTTTGT
>JAHIYG010000144.1 GCA_018815265.1 Candidatus Altarchaeota archaeon
CAGAAGAGGAAAAGGCAAAAAAAGAAGAGCTCAAACGAAAGATGAGGGAAAAAGGAGCAACCACCCTAAAAATACCCCAGATAAAAAAACAGCCGGATGATGTGAAACCACTCATAATTCAGGGTGAAAACCCCGGTGCAGACGACAAGACGCCTGTGAAGAAGGTGCAGGAGGGGAAAAAAGTAGAGACAACAATAGACAGGTTCTATCAGACCATAAAAAAGGAGGAACATCTCAAAATAAACGATTTACTATCGAAGAAACTAAAGATTGACAGGACAAAGCTGGAGCAGTGGTCGCTGATTCTTGAGGAACACAACCTAGTCGAACTACATTACCCTGCAATTGGCGAGCCAGAAGCAATATACGTGAAAAAAAAAGGCAACGACGGAGGTGAAGCCGGTGACGGAAAGAAAGGATAATACTGAAGTGCTAGCGACCTATGAGTTAGAGATGGCACAGGTTAAGACAACGGTCCAGATAGTCATGAAAGACTATGTGAAATACTACCGTCTCATACTCCCTGAAGTAGATGTTGCGACACTCGCACTTCTGGACGACATAAAGGAGAGGCTGATATCTGGGGTAGAGATGACAACATCTGAGATACTTGATACTAGGCTGTTGAGCCAACTACACAATGAATTCAAAACCCGCGCACAGGAAATACTGGAGCAGGAACTCCCTGGACTGGAAGATGACGTAAAATCGCATTTCGTCCTGGGTATGATAAACGAACTATTGGGTTTGGACGAGATAGAATATTTCCTAAACGACCCCAACCTCGAAGAAATTGTCGTCAATTCAGCGTCTGAACCGGTTAGAGTATACCACAAAAAGTTCGGATGGCTCACGACAAACGTCAAACCACAAAGTGAGCTTAGAATACAAAACTACGCCGCAACAATCGCTAGGAGGGTGGGGCGCGAGATTACGACGTTGAACCCCCTATTGGATGCGCACTTAGTAAGCAAAGACCGGGCAAACGCCATATTAACCCCCATCTCCACCAAGGGAAACACAATAACAATCAGGAAATTCGCAAGGGACCCGTGGACGTGCACCGACTTCATAACTTCAAAAACAGCAGACAGCGAAGTCTTGGCCCTGATATGGCTGATGATACAGTATGAGATGAACATCATAATATCGGGTGGCACAGGCTCTGGAAAGACCAGTTTCCTAAACATCTGCATGCCATTCATACCCCCAAACCACAGGATAATATCGATTGAAGACACCAGAGAGCTTCAGCTCCCAGACTACCTGTACTGGTGTCCCCTGACTACCCGGGAGCCTAACCCTGAAGGCAAAGGAGAAGTCAGCATGCTCGACCTGATAGTCAACGCCTTGAGAATGAGGCCCGACAGGATTATAATGGGTGAAATCAGGAAAAAACGCGAAGCCGAAGTCCTGTTCGAGGCCATGCATACAGGACACTCCGTCTACTCCACAATACACGCAGACACCTGCGAACAAACCATAACAAGAATCACAAACCCACCGATTGAAATACCAGACAGCATGCTTGAGGCAGTACACTTAAACATTGTCATGTTCAGGGACAGGAGAAGAGGCATCAGACGCATATTCGAAGTGGGTGAGTTCGCATGGGATGAAGAGAAACGCTCCAGAGGAATTGTAAAATACGTACCACAGGTCATATACCGCTGGGACGCGAGAAACGACAAGATAGTCTCGACGTCAGAGCCAATAAGACTATACACCGAACTATACAGACACACTGGCTTGACCAAGGCTGAAGTACAAGATGATTTGAAGACAAAAAAGGAAATACTGGAGTGGATGGTAAAGAACAAGCTCAGAAAAATAAACGATGTCGGGAGCATACTAAACAGGTACTACCTAAACCCTCAGGAAGTTATTGATGTAATAAAAAAAGACGGCAAACCAGAGGATATAATCTGTCTAACAGAACCAGACAAAGTATGTAAAATCACTTGACTACTACTCCATTGGGTGTGAATTCCATATTGTGGGTGCCTGCGTTGATTTTTGTCTGCCTCATTTTCTCAACCACTATGGAGCGGATGACATCCTTGCCGATGACCACCTTCTTCAAAACTATGACGCCATCACAGACGAATTCGCTGACTTCGTCCCTCGTGAGTTTGTCTGATTCTATCTGCTCGGAAATCAGGAGTGTCGTAACGCCCATAGCCTTAATCTTGCTCAGGATATGGTATATTATCTGTTTGCGGTATTGGTCAGGGTCCATTGAAACCTTAGAATGCAAATCAACAGATAAGTCCATGATTTTAGTGAATTCCGGATCCTCCAGTATGTTAGTATAAACGGAAACCACAGATAGACTGTCAATCACAAGCCGCTTGGCCTTTTTAGCCTCCACCTCGTCTTTTAGGTAGTTCATAAAAACCTGTATGTCCTTGTGCCTGATGGACAGTAGAGAAAACATTTTGTCG
>JAHIYG010000145.1 GCA_018815265.1 Candidatus Altarchaeota archaeon
AGTTACCCCATAGCCCCTTATGTGGAATTTGATATAGGTTATCGAGCCCTATAAGGGCGAAGATAGCCTTTGCGTGTCGACGGAGCAAGCCGTCGCCCCATAGCCCCTTATTGAATGGTTTTTGTCGTTTTGGAGGGGGTATCCAAGAGTCGTATATGTTTCTATCTTTAGGGTGTTTTTAGTTTTAAGTGTGTTTTTTATTTTGGTTTTTCCCGGTATTATACTATTTTATGGATGTTTCTAAGGTTCATTTTTTGGTTCACCCAGGTTATGGGTTGTCGGGTCATAAGTATGGGACGGTTTCTTTGTCGGAGTTTGGATGTCTGCAAGAGAGTAGGTTGTTGCGTTTGTACGGGGAGAAGATAGGTTCAATTGAAGATGATGGTTCTCAGGTTCTTGTGATTTTGGCGCCTACAAGAGGGGGTAAGTTAAGGGATGATGTTAAAGTTGATAGTCCGTGGATTGGTTTCATAAAGGAAGCTAAAGATAGGTTGGGGAGCAGGTGTGTTGTTTTTTCGTCTCCCCTTTTTCTGCCTGTGGCAGAGGATAATATGGTGGTTGAGGATGGTGAGAGGGGTGTTTTTGCAGATAAACTGAGAAAGACACTGTCAGTTAGGGGTTTAAACGTGGGGGATGAGACTGAATCCGAGGTATGGGGTCAGTCGACAAATTACTGCGTTAAGCTAGCGTATGATTGGGTGGAGTCCTATATGGGATTTAAGGGGAAGCCTGTGATACCTGGTAAGTCCACGGATTTAGGATTGTTGGATGCTTCGATTTTGGAAAGTGAGCTTAGGTCTTTGGGTCGGGCAGGTTATAAGACGGTGAATAGGCGGTAGATGGGAATGTGTGTTTTAATGTATGGTTTTTAAACAGGGTTTAGTATTAGTTCTATTGTTTGTGTGGCTGCTATGGTTAGTAGGTTTACTGCGAAGATTGTTGGTAGGAATGGATAGGCTCCTGCGTCCCCGTATTGTTTGAGTATTGGTTTGAGTATTTCGTTGATTAGTATTGTTGCAGGTATTGTCAGGAGTATGTAGAGTGGATTAAGTGTTGAAAGCAGCGCTGTTAGTGCTGCGTGGTCCATTGTGCTTATCGCTAGTGTTTTCTGGGTTGTTATGATTGCGAGTGTGGTGAGTATTAGGAGCCATTTTGTCGCGAATGCTATCAGGTTCAGTTCCCCCATTATGCCGTAGGATGTGTCTGTTGCGAACATTAGTATTGTGTAGGCCCACCATATTTCGGCAAAGTCCTTCTGCGCAGCCATGCGCCTTAGGTCTGAGAGGGATGCGACTGAGAGGCTGCCGAGTAGAAAGATTAATGCATAAAGTTGGTGGGGTAGGGTGTAGAGGAGGTCTGTGTATTCCATCTTTTTTATTTTATAGTGTATAATTTGTATCTATGCATTATATTAGGCAGTTTTTCACGGGAAATGTTGAGGGTTGGGTTCATGATTTTTTCACAAGGTATAGTAAGGGGGAGTTTTTGGGTCCGGTCTGCGAGGTAGAGGTTAAGAAATCAATAAAGTTCAAAGGATCTGTTGAGTATTCCAACGTCTTTGGCGAGATGGTGTGTTTAACGGGTGGAGTATGCAAGGTTGAGGGTGCAATATTTGCAAAAGAAGATTTCAGGCCTACACTTGAGGGTTTGGGTATTGAGTTCACTGACAAGAGCAAGGTCAAACAGGGTTTTTATGTTGCTGAAGTAAAGGGAGAATACCCTGCAGAGGTTTTGTCTGGAATGTATGGGAAAATATCTTTTTCTCAGGCGCTTTTGAATTTGAAGTGTGGAAGCGCATCATTGAAGTGCAAGAAGAAGCCTCCGAAACCAGGTAAGGAGAAGGATACTGAATTCATTAGCGGGGATGTCCCAGTTGACTCATGGGGTAAGGTTAGGGAGGAGGTATTTTTTGATGTTGGTGAATTCACGAAAGCCAGGGTGGAGAACACATTAGCTATTGAGAGCCTAGTTATTCCTGCGGGCATGCCCCCTGAGAGGGCGAGGATTGAGGCGAGAAGAAGGGGTAAAGTCAAGAGAAAGGTTATTTTGGATGGCGTCGAGAAGATGAGCGAATGCGTTTTTGAGATTTAGGTTTCTTTTCCTTTTTTCCCAAGGTAAAATGGATTAATACATATGTTAGTGCAAGCAGAATTACATCTAGTATTTTGGGTGTGTAGACTTGTGTGTCTGTGACTTTGGATTTTGAATTGCATGTTTTCTTTAGCAGGTATTGGTTCTGCATCATTACCAACTTTGTTGTCTCCGCTGCCAGGTGGCTTTTGGAGCAGATTTCGTCAAAGGCTTTGGTATAGTGGGAGGCGACTGCTTTAGCCTGTTCCTGGCAGAAGCTTTGGTTGGCTTCGTATATCACCGCTGAATAGCTTCTCCCAATCCCCCTTTGTCTGAAGTCAGGAATAAATACGGCGCAGAAACGGCTGACTTCATCTGCGGCCATATCATTGAAGACTCTCGACAATACTATCCATGAGTGTGCAGTGTACATCATTACGTCGTATTTTCCGGAGAGAATTTCATTCTTTAATTCAACCTCGTTTTGTGAAAGATTTTGAAATGCACTATGGGGTTGGTATGATATGTTTTCTATGTCACGAAGCCTCTTGGCCCAGTAGGGGTCTTCAGCGCCGGTGAATTCATACCCAGAGTATATGAATCTGTCATCTCCAGAGGGTATATCCCATCCGAACGGTTTAAAAAACTCTGTGACTCCATTTTCCCGTATGTATTCTATCTCTTCCCGGCTTGACTCAAATAATATGCCCTTCTTTGGATTTGGAAGTGCCGAGAGGCCGGAGCTGACAACATTGTTAAATTGCCGGATTTCATCGTAGAAGTAGTTTGTCCTCAAGGAGCCAACAAACCCCGAATCATTTATTGAGGGATAAATGAAGACTACTGCTACAAACAGGGTGAAAAATTTAGGTAGTCTTTTATGGAATATATGCACTGATGCGATAAGAAGGGGATAAACCTGAAGTGCATAATATCTTGGAGGATGATAAAAACCCCACGCCCTACTCATGCTAAAGACAACAAAGGGGATGGTTAGGAGAGGCACTAAAATGATGGGTTTCTCCGCCTCATCTGAGATCAGATAAACATATGCGAGGGCTAAAATCATTAGAATCAAAGCTATTGTGTGGACATTGAACGATAGAAAAATAAGTGCAATAGAGCCTAGAGATGACATTACAGGTTCGGCAGTCTGCGCTAATACGCCGTAGGTGAAAAAACCAGGGTGCAAGATTAGAAATACCAATGTAAGGACACCAGTTGGCGTGGCCAGGAGGATAGCGTCAAATATTTTCCTTTTGACGTCTGCTTCTTTGATGTAGAGGAAATATATGCCAGATATTATGATGGGTACTGCCGCAGTGTATTTGAGAAAAAGCGATATTGCAAATACAACACCTGCAGAGGGATTTGGGTTTTTGCTTGAGTAAAGCGTCAGGAAGCCTTTGAGGAAGAACACAGAGGATAACAGGACTTCTGGCTTGTTTGCTCCGTAGGGATAAAGAAACAATATGAACAGGAATAAATCCAGAAAATGGTTTTTCACTCCAAGGGATGTTGTTAATTCAGCCAAGTACTTGAATGCCAATACAAAAGCCGCTAACTTCAGAAAAGCCATGCCAGCAAAGGCGTATTCACCGATTAGATAATTTAAGACATACCCTACATAGTAGATTATGGGGGCTTGATTGCAAAAAGGCTGCCCACCGAATAAGGTCCCTTCCCAGAGATATGTAAGGCACATATCCCAGCCGCCTGCGACATGGTCTTCCCAAAGGGGATACCTAAAAACCAAAAACAAACCTAAAACAATCATGAATCCGATTCGTAAATGTTTCAATCCTTCAGAATCCACTCTAGACTAATATGATTTTAGAGGTATAATAGTTTTCCGTGTTTCTATCGCCGGTTAGTTTTTATGTATACCATTCCAGGTCATTTATGTGGGTCAGATTATTCATAAAACAGATAAGGTAGCAAGAGATGACAGACCACCGGATACTGCAGGGATAGAGTTGAAGCCGCCAAACACTGGTTTAGTGCAGAGTCAAGAGTCAATAACAAGCCTTATGAGGTATAGGGAGCAGTTGAGATTCTTCAGAGGCCTCGTTGGCAGCATAAAAAAACCAAATGAGAGGTTACCAATTGATTTGGTTGTTTTCTCTCTTGCATGCGCAACCGGTGAAGAACCGGCTTCAATTGCGGCCGTCGCATTAGATGAGATGGGAAAAAAAGGGATTAGGTTATGTGAAGACGTGAACTTGCGAGTTGTGGGTGTTGATATAGACAGGAGAAGTGTCGAAAAAGCCAGGGAAAAAATAAGCCATGGATTCACGATAAGGGATACTGTTGGAAAGTCATCGCCAGAGGACTTGGAGTTCGTCAACTCCCGGCTGAACGAGATTAATCAAGTGGTGGAGATACGTGAGGGAAACATCACAAAGCCGGGGGAAATAATGGGATTGACTGACGCAAATGTTATTTTCCTTAACGCCGCATCTATACATGCATTCAAGCCGCCAAATAAATATCGTGAATTTGTAGATTACCTGGCACAACGGGTTAAAGGAAATTGTGTCATATTTACCACAGACTTATTTTTCCATAAAAATCCGGACTTCATTGAAATGCACTTAGACGATAAAACCTGGCTGTATAGGAAACGATAGTTTTGTGGCCCCCAACACTAAATCCTTTGGTTCATTGATTGACGTTTCGTCTTCGATTCTTACCTCAGGTAACCCTCGTGGGGGGCCAGTAAGTAATTTGAAGAAACACAGGTTTAAAAGGAAGAAAACACATATAAAAAACCCAAAAAGGAGGGTTAACATGAAAATTAAATCGGTGAAGGCAAGGCAAGTTTTGGATTCAAGAGGCAACCCCACAGTAGAGGTTGATTTAGAGACTGCAGAAGGATTTTTCAGGTCTATGGTCCCATCAGGGGCCTCAACAGGAACCCATGAAGCGGTGGAATTAAGAGACGGGAATAAGAGAGTATACAATGGAAAAGGAGTGCTTAAGGCTGTTGGAAACGTCAACAACAAAATAGCAAAAAAAGTAAAGGGATTCGACGTAACAGACCAGAGCGGCCTTGACAAACTAATGTGCAAATTGGATGGGACAGCAAACAAAGGAAATTTCGGAGCAAACGCCATACTCGGGGTTTCAATGGCTGCATGCAAGGCCGCATCAGCATCAAAAGGCATTCCACTATACAGCTACATCGCTAAACTCTCAGGCCACAAGGGCGTTAAACTCCCTGTGCCACAGTTAAATGTCATAAACGGTGGTAAACACGCAGGAAAGGAAAACGACATACAGGAAAACATGTACATGCCAACCGGTGCGAAAAGTTTCTCAGAAGCCATTAGAATGGGGGCGGAAACCTATCATGTGCTCAGAAAAATGTTGAAGAACAAATATGGCGTGCATGCAATACACTTGGGTGACGAAGGAGGGTTCGTACCCCCGATAGACACGCCACAGGAGAGACTTGAGCTAATGATTAAGGCAGTAGGTGAGGCAGGTTACAGCGGAAAAATGAGCATTGCATTAGACCCTGCATCATCCGAGTTCTACTACAAAGACAAAGGCGGATACTACATGATTGGGGAGAAAAAATACTCGTCTGCTGACATGGTTGATTTCTACGCAGACTTGGTGAAAACATTCCCCATAGTCTCTATTGAAGATGGAATGGCAGAAGACGACTGGGAAGGATGGACGCTGATGACTAAGAAGCTAGGTGGCAAGATACAGATAACCGGGGATGACCTACTTGTTACGAACGTGGAAAGAATCAAGACCGCAGCACAAAAGAAGGCGTGTAATGCACTACTTCTGAAAGTCAACCAGATAGGTTCCGTCACCGAATCAATAGATGCTGCAAACATGAGCTACAAAAACGGGTGGGGAGTCACAGTATCCCACCGCTCAGGCGAGACAGAAGACAGTTTCATAGCAGACATAGCAGTGGGTTTGGACACAGGCCAGATAAAGACCGGAGCACCGGCAAGAAGCGAGCGTCTTGCGAAATACAACCAGCTTCTGAGGATAGAGGAGCAACTAGGTAAAAAGGCGATATATCCTGGAAAGAAGTTCAGAGGCTAAAAAAGAATGCGGGAGAAAAAGACTCCCGCAAAATAATTTTTCTTTCATGCGATGTAGCCGAGGTCTCTTAGTCTATCCTGCATTTCAGAACTGTAGTTTGAATCATTTACCCTGAATTTTTCGCTTAAGACATCTGAATTAAGGATTATATCATTGTATTGGTTGATTAACTGTGTTTGGTCTGCTGCGCCATAGATATTTGCTTCTTCGTTACTGTCCGATTTCAAGTCAAAAACCTGAGGGTTATGCACGCTCTCGAAAGATATTGTTTGCCCATAATCACTGTATTGGTGCATAAACTTGTGTCCCAAACAGTTTATCACACCCTTATAGTTATTGTATAGGGACTCAATGTAGAGTGCGTCGCATTCGTGTGTTTTAATCCTTTCAAACAAAGACTTAGACCCATTATAATGGCTTGACTCAACGCCCATTACATCAAGTATTGTAGGATACAAGTCACTTG
>JAHIYG010000012.1 GCA_018815265.1 Candidatus Altarchaeota archaeon
ATGCACCATCTGCGGAGTAATCAGACGTAGAATCCTGAACAAGAATGGGAGGCTGTTGAAGATGACTAAAATAGTTACGGGACATAACCTCGACGACGAGACGCAGACGCTCATGATGAACTATATAAGAGGAGACATCTCTTGCATGGCGAGGACAGGACCTAAGACGGGAATAAAACATGAAGAGATGTTTGTTCAACGTGTTAAACCCCTGTTTTTCTGTTTAGAGGAGGAAGTCAGACGTTACTCGCAGATTAGGGATTTTCCAGTGCAGTACGAACCATGCCCCTGCTCGCTTGACTCATATCGAACAGAAGTGAAAAAATACTTGGATGAGTTAGAAACTGAATCTCCAGGCATGAAAATGCAGATGGTGAAAGGCTTTATCGAACTGGTACCAAACCTGAAAAAACAATACATGACAGGTTCGATAGACACCTGTAAAATCTGCGGCGAACCCTCATCAGGGAAAACATGCAGGGCATGCACCATAATAAAAATGCTGAACTAGTGGTCTACAGCCATTCATATAGTGGTTTGAATGTTTCCTTGTCAAGGCTTTCAAGATGGTCCATCACTTCCACTCTCCATACCTTGACATTTTTTGGGGGATTACTTTTTAGTCTCTCAGGGAGGTCATTGCCTGCTTCTATTAGTTCATGGAGTTCAACTGGAGTGTAGCCGTTTGTTAATTCTGCGAGTTCATCCAAGTCGACTTCATCTGATTTTACCCCCAGATACTGTTTTATTATTTCTTTTCTAGCTTCCTTACCTGGTTCAGGTAAGAATATCCAGACATTAAATCCGTGTTGAAGTAGGTTAGTGACAACCCAGGGCTTGTTTGTGGACCCGATTACAAAAACATCTCCTGAGATATCACCAGTCAAAAGGGATGAAAAATCTTTATCGATTTCATCTATGAAAAAAAGACGGTTTGATAGTTCAGATGAGGTTTTTTCTTTTATCTCAGGTGCTTTTGATTCGATAAAATCAAGGTTTAATTCTCCTGCTATGACTTTTGCCACGAACCTTTTCCCGCAACCCGGCGGACCATATATGATGGCCTTCTTTGAAGCGCCTACATCACCTCTGTGGATTGGTTTGATAATGTTTTCCCGTATTTTATCCACTAAATCATCTGTCCCTTTGACATCTGCTAAGTTCGCCAGTTTAACCACTTGTGAAGCTATTCTGTCTCAGCCATAATATATGAGCAACAGACAAAGTTGTCGTTGGGATGGGTTTCTAGACAGTAAATCTCTCCTCCACGGATGTATTTTTCATTTCCATTTTTGCAGTTGAATGGACTGTCTGTGCAGTAGCCCGTCTTAAACCCTCTATGCCTGCAGTATTCAGCTATGTCTGCCGGAGGCTTTGACGTGGTGGTGGTTCCGAAAAATGTGGATGACGTCGTTGTGGTTTTTTTGACTGCAGAAGTTGTGGTGGATTCCAATGTTGTTGATGAGGTGGTTGAAACCACTATTTTAGGGTGTGCTTTAGTGCTGTTCAGGTAGACTAATCCAATCGAGATTGCGAGTAGGACAACAATGGGGAGTATGCTTTTTAGGTCATTATTTCTTTGACTTTTTTCTGTTGGTTTTTCACAGACTATGTCTATTATTTCATAATCTTTCTCTACATCCTCTAAATCAGACATATAAGAATTATTTTTTTCCAAAGATATTAATGCCTACTTCAGGAAATTTATTTGCTCGGGGGGTATTCTCTCCATCCGATATATCACATATCTTCTGTTGTCATTTAGGTATGGTGTTACATATTCCCATACTATTTCCCCGTCTTTGGTGACTTCAAAGACTCTGCCATGGTTGCTTTCTGTTATGAGGGTGTTGCCATTAGGTAGCCTTTGGGCGCCACCCTGAGAGGTTGTGTGAAACGACTCTGGTTGGTCTGCGACGTATTCCCAGGCAATCTCGTGGGTCATAGGGTTTACTTCGACAACCCGCGAGTAGTTTCGAAACATTCCATTGTCGAAAACCAGTATATTACCGTTTTCAAGGTATGTTGCGTGGTGTGGCCGGTCTAATTCGTTTTTTCCCCACCACCATTTTATCTTTTCAGCCTCTGGGTCAAACACGATAATCAGGTCTTGATTTCTTATGCAAACCATGATATCCCCCTTCTCTGAGATTAAGGTGTCGTTTTCGAAGACATACACTGAGTTGGCGTGGAAGATGTCTCCGAATGTGATGCTTAGCTCATCCCCAAACGCGCTCCAGTCATCAACGTTAACAATGTTGACTTCCATCAGTTCCCTGTGTGAGAGCACATCTTCGTTTTTCTGGAACAAGTCATAAAGCGATATTCTGTCGGTTATTTCACCTTCAGGCGATATCTTCACAATCAACATGTCAAGAATTGAGTCTGGATTGACGTCTACTGCACGGAAGGTATTGTCTTCGCCTAAGAGCGTAAGTGTATATGAAAATTTTTCCTCGTCAGACAGCATTCTCTTTTCCATGTAGAGGGAGTAAAAGCTGTTGTTGTATTCGAACAGGTCATGGTGGAAGTTGCCGGTTATCCTCCAGAGGATATTTGATTTGTCGTTGACATAAGCTAGATAGTTGGTTAAACCGAAATGCTGAGGTAGCAGAAATAAGTTGCCGTCAGAGGTTAGTCTTGAGAAAACCCATCCTTTTTCAGCTTTGACCTCCCAGTTATGCAGGATGGTGCCCTTGCCATCCATTAGGTAGGTGTTGTTTGTATTAACAAATGTGAACAGATTCAATCCTGGATAAGAGCGGTTTACATCATATACTCTGACTCCATAGTCAGGACTGCCTGACTTATCCACGGCATAGTCCAAGTAGCCCATACTGTAAAGCCGCGATGAGACATCATCATTTCTGCTGAGTGACTGTTCATCATATTTAAAAAAAGCAGGGAAAATAAATGTCAAGGAAAGAATAACCAAAAACACTACAACTACTGCAAGTTTCCGCATGTATATAGAAAGAGATTATAAAAAAAAAACAACAGACACCAAGGATTATTCTTGTTTTTCCCCTTGCTGGAGTTGGTCTTTGAATAGTTTTACCACTCCTTCACCTTCGACCACAATCCTGCCGCGATCGTTTTTGACAACAAAAGTATCTCCAACATCTACAGTTTTACCGCCTGCGCCCATGATTGATTTTAGGCCATCACCTAATTCAGCCAGTTTTCCCCTCATCTGTTATTCACTGGGTTTTTCCACAGTATCGGTTAAGCCGCCGGCGTACCGTATTACCATGGCGTCACTGGATAGGACGAATCGTTCTACTTGTCTCTGAGATTGATGTGAGACTTCAGCTTGAGATGCCTGGCCTGCGCCTTCAGCTGGTGCTTGCGGATTTGCTGCATTCCAAAGGCGATGACCTACATCCCCCTCTACCACCAATGTTTTCTTTCCTTCTCCAAACTGGCCTTTGTACGTTCTAATCCACGCAACCTGCTCATCCCCCATTATTGGAGGTATGTATCCTTCACCACCATCTGAGTATTCAAATGATAGACCTCGTTCATTCAATACTGCTGTTTCAACGCCGCGGCTTGCGTCTAATTGAACGCCTTTTTCCCGTATTTTACCAACAACCACCATTGCCTGGCTTTGGAAACCATCTAGTGAAAGTCTCTGTGCAACAGCTGACCATCCGTCTTCTAAGGGGTTGGCTCCTGCATCTATTTTTTTTACTGCCCTCTCCACAAGACCGTCGGCAGTCAAGACAGAGGGTTCAGTTTCGGTTTTTGGGTCGAAACACAGGTATTGATTGTCTTCTATTCTGGTTCCTTCGACGCTTTCGCCTAATGTGATGTTGACTTGGGTATTGCCCATCATCTGTTTTAACACGATTTTTCCATCTGGTGCAATTTCCCAGCTGCCTGCAGGCAATCTTCCAACACGCGGTGTTTGTTCCCTTTCAGATGCTTCATAAGCCATATCGGCATCACCGTGTTGTTCGACAATCTTTTCATAATCAGCGATGTTACTTCTTTCTCTTTCCCTGAACATGCTCATATATCTGCTCATACGTTCTTCAACAGGTAGGTCACTTAGTTTCTGCCCTGTTTGACCGTCGAATTTAGGTGGGAATCCAGTTGCCTCAATTTTTAACACAGCCTTGTCCACTCCTTCTTCCCCTGCATAGGTTTCAAGCGCTGAGGCTGCGCCACCATATGCTCTAGCGTTTAAGACAGAGATTGCATACCTGGCTCGGGCATCTGCTGGAGCATCCCTTAACATCAACTCCAGTGTAGTGTCAAAATTTGGCAGAACCGCTGATTGTCTGAGTATGTCCACTGCAGCGGCTGCGTCACCATCTATTAAATGACCCTCTGCGGAGTTAGCAATGGTTCTTAACTCATTGGCTTTGCCCATTTTTGAATCAAATTGCAGTTCAGGCGCAGTTGTTTGGACCTGCGCTGAATCGCCTCCAGTATTGGCTAGTTGAGCTGAGCGTTCATCGAGTTTTTCAACTGTCAAATCACGCTGTAATTTATGCACTGGATTTATTCCGTATCTTTGAAGTAGTTCTCTGTGGGTTCTCATTCTCTCAAGTGATCGCTCATCTACGCCTGCTTGCTGTAATTCTGTTTCAGTGAAGGTTGAGAGGACTGCCCCATCAAGATATACGCCAGTCTTCCAAGTGCGATCTGCAGCTTGGGGATTTCCTAACCTGTTTAAGTCGCTGCCGACCGCATTCAAATGAGTCGGATGTAGTGACTGCAAAACCGCTTTAACCTCGTCTCCAGTCAGTCTTTCTGTTGCAACCCGCGTCAATCTTTCGTCGATTCCATGCTTTTGCAACTCAGCATCCGTAAGCTGAGCCTTAAGCCTGCCGTCAGAAGTACGCATTAACTGAGCCATACCATAAAACATTGAACAAGATACGCTTAAAAATCAACCCAAATAGAATGACACAGTAATTATCTTTCCCAAAAAAAAATGACTTATGGCCCACATGATGTTGGGGGAGTAGCATATTTCGCCCATATATGCGGATTCACAGCAGGCGCGATACTCTACACAGCAATGAAAAGCAAACGCAGAGAGGAACTGCTAACAATGCTCCAAAAAAAGAAAGAAAAAGAAAAA
>JAHIYG010000146.1 GCA_018815265.1 Candidatus Altarchaeota archaeon
AAAATCACTGTGGTCGTCCCCACGAGAAATTGTGAATTAACCATACGCCATCTACTGACCTCACTCATATCTCAGACATTTGAACACTTCAGACTTGTTTTTGTAGACTCATCAACTGATGCCACACCCAAGATTATAAAAGGTTTCAAAGAGGTAGAACTCATATCTCTAACCCCTCCATCCCGTGGTCGTAACGCTAATACTGCGCGGAATATAGGTGTGGATAAAGCAAATACAGAATTGATTGCGTTCACCGATGGCGATTGTGAAGTGCCAATGGATTGGATAGAGACTATACATTCCTGTTTTTCTAATAATGAATATGCTGCAATAGGAGGTTCTGTAAGTGAAAAAACAAATAATTTCTTTGCACTGTATTGTGAATATGCGTTTTTTCCTTCGGCGCCTGTATATGATAAAAAATATGAAATATCTAAAAAGAACTTCCATCAACTAAAACTACCTCTAACATGTAATCTTGCAATTAGAAAGAAAATATTTAATGAAATGTCATTCAATGAAAGTATATCCTCATATGAAGAATTCGAATTACTTTGGAGAATCGTAGAGAAAGGAGATAAAATAATGGTTACCCCAGATCTTAAAGTTTATCATTATCACCCTGATAAACTACTAACTCTAATTAAACGTTATCTGCGCGATGGAGTTGGGTGCATGGAATTCTGCATCTTGCACTTCGGTTGCAGATTTTCCTTAACCCGGGTTTTTTTGCTATTCGGCTGGTTTATACTTATTTTACATAATTTGTCTCTTTTTTATGCAAATTTATACGTTTTTTTAATTATAGAATTTATGTTTTTTTTAATGGTTCTTGAGGTTCATTACTTTGGAATTTTTAAAAGAACAAAAAAATTAAACACTTTTCTATATCCCCTTTTAGATGTAATTTTATGTGGTATAACATATCCATGTGGTATGATCGTCGGGGTTTTCTCCGCAGTATATAAAAAAATTAAAACTGGAAATATATGAAATATTCTGTGTACTGGGGAGCCAAAAGAACAGTGACAGATATCAGGATATGGTATACTATAATCCGCATTGGATATAACCACCTACCCATGTTTTCTGCCTTTTCAAGGAATGACTTAATTGAATCCACTAAAATAATGGGGATACTATATACTGCAGTTATTACTGCAAGAATACACGCAGCATCAATATGTGAAAAAAAGCCCACCACTGGATTAGCAATAATTGAAAAAAAATAACTAATGCTAGGACTTCTGAAAATTAAAAAACTACTGTTGATTAGTGTATACGTCAAGAAAATTCCGGAATATCCCCTGAATATTTTCCCAGAATTTTTTACTTCAAAATGTGAGATAACGACGAGGACTCCGCAATACACCCCCCATAGTACATATGTCCAGGAAGCGCCATGCCATAGCCCCATGATGAGCCATACTGCCATTATATTTACTGCAACACGGAATGTGCTTTTTTTTGAACCACCTAATGGAATGAATAAGTACTTTATCACCCACTTGTAGAGGGACATATGCCACCGCTTAAAAAATTCCTTTGGACTAGGGGCCAAAAAAGGACTATTAAAGTTTTTCATTAAATCTACCATGAACAGCTTTCCAAGACCTCTTGCGATATCTGTATATGCAGAGAAATCAGAGTATATTTGAAGGCCAAATGCAAATGATGCTGTTAATGTCAACAAAAATGATGAATTATTTGAAAACACATAATCCACATACATGCCTATCCCGTCTGCAATAACTAATTTCTTGAAGATTCCCCAAATTATCAAATCCACCCCCCTCCAAAAATTGTTCATGTCAAATTTTTGTGAAAATTTAATCTGGGGTAACAGATTTTTTGCACTTTCGATTGGTCCAGCTATGAGTTGTGGGAAAAACGATGCAAAAAGTGCAAAATCAAGGAGTTTTTTTGTTGCTTTACACTCGTTCTTATAAACATCAATGGTATAGCCTAAGCATTGGAATGTATAAAAAGAAATACCCACTGGTAACAAAATCTCAAACGATAAAAGAGGCACTGTTATCCCCAATAATCCTAAAATTCCCTTATAGTTGAATAAAAGAAAGTCTAGATATTTGAAAACAACCAACAACAACAAATTAAATGCCAGAATAATGAATAGTATGCGCTTTCGTATATGCTTTTCATTTTTTGCTAATACTATACTTCCATAATAATTGGACAAAGTAACTGCGGCAAGTAAAAAAACATATGACAATCTAAAAAGCCCGTAGAACATATAGCTGCCGCCCAAAACAAGATATGCCCTATATTTTCTTGGAATAATCCAAAACAAGCCAATAATAACAACAGGGGTTATCACCTGATACTGTGAAAAAAAACTCATTTACTGCACCCCACAAACTCATTAATACTCTTAAAAACAGCCTCTTGCCCTGCCTGAGTAAAATGTAGCTGGTCAATATACGTATCTTTCACATCATACGCTGTCAAATAATCTGTGAGGTCCATAAACGGGATTCCATTTAGTTTACAATACTGTTCGAGCTGCCTGTTGATGTAGTCTCTTTCGTTCCCTCTCTGCCTAAAAATAACTTGCGTCTTTGTTGGGGACATTACAACCATAAGTTTTCCATCGGAGTAGTTGTTTAACTCACTAAAATAAGATAACCATCTACTCAGTAGTTTTTCATCTGTCCCAACAGTTGTTTTGAGGGGGTAGTCAGGGTCTAGTGGCTGTGCGATTGCATCCATTGGGATTATTACCTCACATATTCTGTTGCTTTCTTTGATTATGCCTATGGGGGTATCAGAAAACATCTTGTAACGCATTTTTTCATACCCCTCACTGAACCATTCTTCTCGTAAACAATGGTGTTCTTTCCATGTTTTTGAAATGTGATTTGCGGTTTCTATCTCATCGGCGACATCGTATATGTTCACGAACACAACAACCTTTGAATAGTTGATTGATGATAGGTCGCGTTTGAACCGTCTTAGCTCCATTAGGGTGTTATACCCATCAATGCCTGCATTGATACTTCCACAAAGACTTGAGAAAGTTTGGTTACTAGGTATCTGCTGAGAAAGAACCACAGAGTCCCCTAAAAATAATGATTTTCCATCCACTTCAGTTTGTGACTTTCTAAAGCCTTTTTCATCGAATTCCAGCTTGAAACTCCCATAGCCTACTTCCTCTTGGTTTCTTGTTGAGTTATAAGATGCCCAACCGACATAGCTGTCTTTAGTAACTATGCACTTACTAAGAGGGAAAAAGTAATATGCGGTGGTTTGGGCTAATAATTCTAGGGAAAGAAAAAATACTATGATTGAGACAAAATTTTTTATATTGATATTGCTATTCATCTTCGTTCTCTTTCGAATATAACAGCGCTTCAAGTTTGACTGCTTCATCCGGCATTTCCTTAAGTAGGTCATTTTTTTCTCCTGGGTCTGCTGTTATATTATATAGAAAAATATGGTCTACTCCCTGGATTATCAGTTTTAGGTCTCCATAGCGAATGAATTTATCAAATATATTTTTTCCAATCACTACTCTGTTTTCAGTTTCTTTTCCCGTAATTATCGGCAAAAGTGATTTTCCAGTTATCGTTTCAGGTGGCTTAACACCGACCATATCATACACTGTTGG
>JAHIYG010000147.1 GCA_018815265.1 Candidatus Altarchaeota archaeon
AACAGAAAATGCCAGAGGGTACATTAGGCGATATTGCGGGTGTTGCTATGGCATTGGGGCAGATGACTGGAATGACTGCAGGACCGCCTCAGTGGTCTATTAATGTTTCACTTGATATATCCGGAGCAAAGGACGTCAGCAAAACAATACAGGTAAACATTGGATAGTATGTCTGGGGGTTATAGTAGAATACCTGTTGAATGCTCTGCGTTACCAACGTTGTCTCCAAGGCTTTTAGTTGTTATTATGGTTTTGGCGTCTTTATTTTTCAGAGTTAATCCCTCTATTTTTGCAGGGTATTCATTGTATACAAGTATTGTTTCTAAAAGTTTTAGTAAGCTTCCCTTGAATGTCCAGGATGAGTGGGAGTATGGATTTACATTAAATGTAATCTCTTCGACTTCATTTTTTCCTATTATCTTAAATATTGGATTTATGCTACCTATTCTCTCAACATCCATGTCGGTGAAGACATGCATGTCAGATCCGTCGAAAAAGCAGATGTCTCCTCTTAGTCCTACTCCAAAAATATGTGGTTTAAAATATGTTAGGACTCCCCCATTCTCGAAATGGAAGATTCCCCAATACCACGGGGGTATTGGGGCATTAACACATACTCTCTGGAAATAACCTGTTCCCCTGATTTTCTGTCCTTCCACTTCACCGCTTAATTTAAGGATGTTATGTCGCAGTAGGGAATAACTGAAATCTTTCACAATATTGTCTTTATAATAAGTTGGTTGGTTGAATTTATGGTCTGACTTACCAACTAGTTTAAAGTCAAATGAAGAACCTATTTTTACCCTACATCCTTCAGAATCAACTGAGAAGTAGGTTGGTATTTTTGAATTTGATGTGAGACTGTCTTTTTCAATTTTTAACGTGCATTGCTCGAGTAGGTAGTTATGGTGCATTTTTTCACCGTCAAAGTACCAGCATGCTACAACACCTTCATCTTTTTTATCTCCTGTGAAATCAAGCAATTCATGGTTGCACCATATTTTTTTTACGTTCTTTCTAGACCAGAGAATCATTAGCTGACGTGGTTTATCCGGATTTTCTGGGTTTTCAATGAAAAAAAGCCAAAACCACCAAATCCATCCCTTATGGCGCATATTCTCATTTGTTATATCGAACACGCATTCTCTGAAATCAACTGTTTCCCCGAACATATTGCCTAAATACATGAAATGAAGAGAAAAAAATCAACTATTTCTGGCCTTGGATGAAATTGGAGTTTAAATTTAGTTTTTTTAATCAGGTCATGAATCAAAAAGTGCGTTGGCTTTAGAGGGATTACATTGCATCTCCCAAAGATGTGCCATCCTCAGAGCTAACCGGCCATATCTGGGGATTATTTCGTCTCTCATTTCAGCCACGACGGAGAGAGCGCGTTTGCCTGCGCTGGGCTCTGGCTCCAGGACAATCGCAGCCATTATCTCTTCTGGAGTGGAAACCTCACAGCATGCCCTCTCTCTTTTCAGGAGGTCTAGGGCCATCTGGTTCTTCTCCCATGAACCAGCAAAATAGTGTGGCATCTTTCCCTGGCTTGCTGGCTCGAGGATATTCCTATTCTCTCCTATGAATGCCTTATCAGCTATGGCGTATGCCATGAGAAGCTCACCCATTGTGTCCATGACTACGACATCTGCTCCATTATTCTCTTGGTCAGACCTGAATCGGTGTTGGATTGAATGGGTTTCTAGCTGCTTTACTATGGCGCCATATTGGTCTGTGTTCCTTGGCGCGATTATCAGTTTAGGCTTTTTATCTGGGGGTATCTGAGAATAGGCTTCTATGAAGCGTTCGGATTCCGAAGGTTCGGGACTACCTAAAACCACGACTTTTTCACCTGGTTGGAAACCCAAGGACCTACTGAATGCTTCGGCGTATTCGGCTTTGACTGGCTGTGGGAGATGGTACTTGAATGGTTGGTAGGACAATCCAGTAGGTCCAGATTGGCTTCGGTCAAAAAATTCAAAAACCATTTCAGGGCTTTGATGCTGATGGCGTTCAACCCTCTTCACTGGACCGTATACAGAATCAACTGATGATAGCTTTGCATTTATGTTAGACCTAAGCATTTCATATCTTTGGCTGCCAAGTCTTTCTTTTGCTTTTCTTTGAAGTTCGTGGTCCTGTAGCTGAGCTTCTAGAAGCTCCTTGTCGAATGTATCCCACATATTAGCTAATACTGAGTATGGCTGCAGTTCAACCCCGTATGTCAGTGTCACATCCTTCAATCCTGCAGATGCCATCAGTCCTTTAGCAGCTATGGCGCTTGCATTCTCTCTGACATGTATTTTCACTGGGGAAGTGCGTATTCTTTCTGCCTCCTGGTCGAAGCCGCTGCAGTAGTACTCCACCACTTTATGGGCGTTAAAACCTTTGGCCATGCAGAATCCTAGAAGCCTGGACATATACTCGCATTCTATCCCTGCCCTGGTGAGGTTTCTCGCGAGATTTAATGCCCTGTTGATTCCTCCAGGGCTTGAAAAGTCACCATTGTCCACGCCATACTTTATCGCATACGTGATGGCGTTGTCAAAGAATTGCGGAAAGGCCGCGGGCTCCACACCTTCTAGGCTGTCATCTACTGCTTTTAAAATGCGCCCATCATGTCTTCCACCATATGTTTTGAACCTGTCGAGTGTCTTTGTTATCTGGTTTGATACAAGCGTTGTCACATCTCTGGGCATCGCCTTAGACACAATCGAT
>JAHIYG010000148.1 GCA_018815265.1 Candidatus Altarchaeota archaeon
CAAAAGAGGAGTTTATGCCCTCGGAAGGGGAGGTTAGGGATATCATCTACGTATCGCAAGAAACAGATTTCGACAACTGGCAGGAACTAAACAGAAGAGTTTATAACGTCAGCTACAACGAAACGCTAATACATGGATTGAGCGATTCAGTAGTCGGTAATCTGACAGGGAAAAAAGCCATTATCGCATTATATGACTGGGTGAGGCTGAACGTCAATTACGACGACACCGATTTGTTAACGCTGACCAGGGCCTATACTCCCCGGCCGCCGGAAGAAGTGTTACTTACGAGGAAAGGCGATTGTAAAGACTTGTCCCTACTGCTGACTCTGCTGCTTAAATCAGCCGGCTTCCATGCTGAACCGACATCCGCGGCATCATCAAGCCCAACACAGCATTTCGGCGCATTCAATCACATAATCGTCAAGGTAAAATACGGCGAAGAAATCATCTTTCTGGACCCAAGCTGCTCAACCTGCCCTTACAACGTATTCACGCCGAACATATACGGAAAATACGTTCTAGGATTTGACTCCACAGAATTTGACTTCATTCCCATGCCAGAGAAACCGTATTACGATGACAAGTTAACGACTACATTCAACCTCAGCAAAATAGAGCCTGCGATAATCACCTTTGAACATGAATACAACGGGCTACGCCTAGCTGAAGTACAAAGACAATACCTTAAAAAAATGAGTGAGAAAGAATTGGGGGAATTCTTCGAGGACTCTATCACGGCCTCCTGCCCGAGACATAAAACCAAAAAAATCCAAGTGGAAGGACTAAACGATAGTCTAAAGCCGCTCATAATACGATGGGAATATGAATGCCCAGGAGTCGCCCTGATTGAACCCAGCATACTGTCAATGACCCTCTCATCCACACAGGACATTCCCTCCTTTCTTCTTCCAGAAAAACGCCTCAACGACATGGTAAAGGAAGGAGACGAAAAAACAACAAACGAGGTCATTATCATATTCCCCCCGGATTACGAGATAACATCAGAACACAGCGGATACAGCTATACTGACGAGGATTTTTATTTCATAAAAAACGTGACAAAAAAGGGGAATATACTCTACATCACTCATGAACAGTTTTTAAGACCGACCATACCCAAAGAAAAATACGATAAGTTAAAACAATATTACCTCAAACAACGTGAACCACAACAAACAGTCACCGCTAAAAAAGCCGACAAAACCTCAAGTTTAATGATCATACCACTCTTGATTTTAATCCTGGCTGGCATATACATCCTCTCAAAAAGAAAAACAGATCAACATCATTAACCTTCAGGTCTGACAGGAGATGCGGATGTTTTTTAAAATCATGCCTTTTTGAGGCAATTTGACCTTTTTGTGTTATTGCTTATCTGGTTGCATATTGAGGCATTCATCTTGCGTTCTGCAATCCAGAAATAACAGTTGTCTTTAACATCCCCTTCACTTGGGGGTACAAGATCACATAGGCTGGATGAATTCTTTATTAGTGCCAAGTCAATGAAACATCCGGCTTTTTCGCTGTTTTCTGTGATGTTATCGCAATAAAATGACTCATTCGGGATTATCCAGACAAAAGAGCTATAACAAGAATCCCTGCGGGAAACGTCTCTTATTGGATCACAAATTGATGTGTTTACCTTGGCCTTAGCAATTACTAGTCGGCAGGTCCCGTGGACATAATCATCTGCGATATAGTCACAGATACTTTCATTCTCCTCTAGTCTTGCCAGGCCATTATAACAATATTTACGCCTATACTCCGGTTCAAGTAAACTGCACAGATCAGGGGATCTTTTAGCTATAGCAATACACTGATTGAACAGATAAGGGATTTCAATAGACGCACACAAATCAGGATTGTTTTTCTTAAAAGCTATGAAAGTATAGCACTCTGCTTTTGTTTCATTATCTAGTACCAGACCACAAATCAGCTCATCATTCTGGGCTTGAGCATTATCCTTGTAGCAATTGTCCCGGCATAGCTTTCCCAGTATTTTGCCGCATAGTTGTGGATTGCCCTCTTCCAATGACTGCTTATAATATGGATTAACATATCGGTCACAATCAATACTCGCAAATTCAGTAAAACTGTCAAAAAACGAGGATATCGCAGGCAATGATATCCATACTGCCACAGACAGCAAAAAGATAGACACAATAATGCCAACTCCTAGCATATACAGCCTTTCCATTGTATGAACACCCACCTGATAAATTATACGTCGAATTCATAAAATAGATAACCAGCAGGTCTGTTCTTCATAGTTTGATAACACCTTGTATTAGCTAATACACTGTGTTATCAAACTTTACACCTGAAAATGGACTTCAATCCCCTTGAATTCAAGCTGTTGACACACTGTGTACCTGTTGA
>JAHIYG010000149.1 GCA_018815265.1 Candidatus Altarchaeota archaeon
CGTTTTTGAGGTTTATCTACCGTTTGGGTGTCAGGCCTAATTACATAACCTTGGTCAGCATACCCTGCGGATTATTAGGTGTGGTACTTCTTTTTCAGGGCGACATGTTGAGCGGTTTCCTGATTCCCCTGTATATTGTCCTTGATGTTTTGGATGGGTCGCTTGCTAGGGTTACTGGTTCTGTCTCTGAATTTGGGGATAAGCTTGATTTCCTGGGTGACAGAGCTGTTGCCTCGCTTTTCCTGATACTTTTTTATGTAAATGGTGGAGATGCATTGTTTTCAATAACTGGTTTAATCCTCATTTCTGCAGTGACATTGGAGGACCTTGGTTTAATAAAAAGGCGTACTAAATAATTTTCATGGTCGAGCTTTATCCTTGGGGCGGGAAGTTCATGCAGGTTAACCCTAATGCGCCGACGGCTGTCGTTACATTAAGCGAGGATTTTGAGGTGGAAAGCGATAAAATAGCGTTGTATGGCAATATGAAAACTGAGAATTTAGGGGTTGAAAAGGTAGTTGCCAATGTAGTTTCCAATCCCAACATCCGGTTTCTGATAGTGTGTGGGAGCGAAGTAAGAGGGCACAGAAGCGGCGATTCAATATTGAATCTGCACAGGAACGGCGTAGACTCGAACAGGAAAGTAATAGGTGCCAGAAGTGCCATACCCTATATTGAAAACCTGCCGTCTGAAGCTATTGAACGGTTTCAAAAACAGGTTGAGGCAGTTGATTTAGTTGGTGAGACAGACCTCAATAAAATCAAGGAAAAAATAGATGAATGCAGCAGCAGAAGTCCGGGCTCATTTGGGGAGCCGATGTTTGTGGAGCATGTCAGCAAGGAAAACATGCAGGTTGTGTTGAACTCAGATTATTCGCTTCATTCAAGCATAAACTTTGACCCCTATGGTATTATCTCCCAGTTGGAGGGGTAGGTGTGGAATATGTATACATTCATTAAGGAGCAGAAGGTTTTTGACGTTGGCGGTGTGAAATTCGGCGGGCAGCCGGGCGAGTATCCGACTGTGCTTTTTGGGACTGTCTTCTATGGCAAACAGTTCAAGTCCCTCGATGAACAGGCATTTGAGCTGACTGGTCAGTATGTCCAGCAGCAGGAGAAATTAAGCAGTCTGACTGGCGTGCCTGGTTTGCCTGACGTCTACATAAGAAGCGTTTCGGATGTCGATAAGGAACTGGATTACATACTCAACCTAACTGACGGTCCCTTCAGCATAGACAGTTCTGAGGCGCAGACTAGGGCTGCCGCACTGAAATATCTTTCCAACGCAGGAGCATTGGAGAGAGTCATCTACAACTCACTTAACCTCGGCGTCACAGAGGAGGAAGTTAAGGCGCTGGAGAAGTACCCTCCGGAATGTATTCTGGCATTAGCTTATAATCCAAAGGACATGGGCGTCGACGGCAGGGCTCAGATACTGGTTGACGGGGCAGGCATGCTCTGTGTTGGGGGAGGGCTTTTAGACATTGTCGAATCAGTGGGTGTCGAAAAGATACTGTTGGACACTGGGGCAACGCCTTTTGGAAGCATGGGGTGCGAGACATTGCGTGCAATACCTGTCTTCAAAAACAGATTCGGCCTGCCTACTGGGTGTTCAATACACAATACCTTGGAGAGTTGGCCTTGGATGAAGGACTACCGCAGAGAAAACCAAAGTGGATATGACTGTGCAAATGCCGCAGCAAATGCGATGGTGCCATTATGCTGTGGTGACTACATAGTCTATGGTCCAGTTTCATCTGCACCGGGGATTTTCCCAGCAATCGCATTCGCAGACAAATTGATGGCTGAAGGAGCGGCAGACTATTTCGGCCTAAAGCCCTCTGTAAACCACCCCTACAAGAGACTATGAACATACCAACGACTGTCATTGGAAGCTATCCTGTGCGTTTGGACGGCGTCAAATACGCGAGGGCATATTTCTCAGGTGAGAAAAACGATGCATTATCTGCGTCAATCAGGGAGGCAGTTTCTACTCAGGTGAACGCCGGCATAGACATAGTCTCTGACGGCCAGACAAAGGGGGATTTCATAAACATCTTCGCAAAAAACTTTAGGGGTGTCGCAGTCAAGGAGCGACCTATTGTTTACTCTGAAATAGAATACATACGCGACTCGGTTGTGGCCGACCAATCATATGTCAAGTCTTTTCTGCCAAAGAATGTAAAGCTCAAGGGAATAATCACAGGACCATATACTATGGCGAAGGGCAGCGAGGACAGGCACTATGGGAGCCTTGAGAAACTGTCGCTCGCGTATGCGAGGGGTTTGGCTTCTGAGGCTGAGAAACTATCAAAAATTGTCGACTACATACAGGTTGACGAGCCGTTTTTTTCGGTTGACTATCCTGATTACGGGAGGGAATTGATTGAGAAGGTATTTGCTAACGTCGATGTTCCAAAAATGTTGCATGTATGCGGTGACGTCTCAAAAATCTTCCCGCAGTTAATTGAATACAAGGTTGATTACTTGGAGCATGAGTTTGCAGCAAACCCAAGCTTATGGGAGACTGTTTCGCAACACAGCTTTAAACAGAGGCTCGGCGTCGGGGTCGTCAGAAGCGATTTAAACAAGGTGGAATCTGTCGAGGAGATAGTAGGTAGGATGTGCAAGGCATTTGAGGTTGTGGGGAGTGAACACATCATATTTAACCCTGACTGCGGGCTTAGGAATCTAGACCCTGAAGTAGCGTTTGGTAAATTGAAAAACATGGTTTCCGCAAGAAACAGGGTTTGCGAACAGATTTAAGCGTATCTTCATAAAGTATTCATGGCATGGAAAAAAACTATATGGTTTTTCAAGAGGATGAGTCCGGTTTCTTTTACATCTACCTCGATGATGCCAGACGAAATATTGTGGTAGAGCACTATGAAGGCGTTGAGAGGGAGGTCAGGGGGCACAGGAGGACTGCGACCGGAAAAATAAACAAGGTCTTCAAAGGCTCAAATGCGGAGACTATCTATAGGACCATACTCGGAAACGGTTTGATTTCGCGCATCGACCATGCAGCATATGTCGGATATGAACTGGCTAAGGCTGAGATTGCACTGAAGAACGGATTGAAATACGAGCAGGACAGGCCAGTAAAAGTTTAGCTTCTGACTTATTTATGTGTATTTCCCATTTCTTTTTATGGCTCAACGACAGGCGCCGAATAATATCCAACAACCGGGGGAGACCTCCCCATTTGACGTTGCTCCTAAGGCCCTCGGAGAATCAGGTGCATATGATGTGATTGTGTTGGGTGAGCTTTTGGAGCAGGTCCAGCAGAATAGGCGGCAGCAGAATATAGTAGCTGCATTAACTCCTGAAAATGTCGGTGAGGGGCTTAAACTAAGCCTAGAGGATAGATTGCAGTTGCTGGTTGATGCCGTCAGGAGAAAGCCAGACATTGTGTCACGAGCCCAGCAGCAGCTTCTGGCAAACATTGCTGAACCGGAACGGAAAGCAGGCTATACTCTTGAGATGCGGGAGTTAAATGGGACAATGAACCGGTTATTTTCTACGAAGCTTTTGATTCCTGAAGTCAGATAGCCATAAAAAATGAAGTCAACATACTCTAAGGCTTTAATGGCCCGGGAAAGTTCGTACCTTCTTGCTAAAGCATCTACTGAACTGAAGAACAGAGCTCTGAACTCAATTGCCAAGGCGATAAAATCTAATGTGGGTCAATTATTGGCTGCCAACGATTTGGACTGCGCTGATTCAAAGGATAAAATCTCTCCGTCACTGTACAAGAGATTGCAGCTTGATAGGTCAAAAATAGAAACTATCGTCGACGGCGTAGTGAGTGTCTCAAAATTGCATGACCCCGTTGGCGCAACACAGTATGCTTTGGAGTTCGATAAGGGATTAAACCTGTATAGGATATCGGTGCCGATAGGTGTTATAGGTGTGGTCTTCGAATCCCGTCCCGACGCGCTTGTGCAGATATCAACTCTATGCCTTAAAAGCGGCAATGCAGTGATACTGAAGGGTGGCAGCGAAGCAAAAAACACCAACAAAACACTATATGAGATAATCAAGAAAGCATCTGAAAAAACAGGTGTTCCAAACGGTTGGATACAGCTGGTTGAGACTAGGGCGGAAATAAACGAGCTTTTGAAACTGGATGAATACGTTGACTTGATGATACCCCGGGGCTCAAACGAGTTTGTTAGATACATACAAGACAACACTCGGATTCCAGTACTCGGTCATTCCGCAGGCGTCTGCCACGTCTATGTAGACTGTAGAGCAGACGAGAAAAAGGCAGTGGATGTCGTCTTTGACTCGAAATGCCAGTATCCGGCAGTATGTAATGCGATGGAAACACTGCTCATCCATCAGGGCGTTGCAAAAAAATTCCTACCCACAATATGGGCTAAACTGTCTGGGGATGGTGTGGAAGGCAAAGGCGATAAGTTATCTAGAAAAATAATTTCTTCGCTGAAACAAGCTAAGGAATCTGATTGGAAGACTGAATACAACAACCTTTTCCTGAATATGAAGGTAGTGGGGTCTTTGGAGGATGCGGTTGACCACATTAACAAATACGGTAGCCACCACACAGACGCTATTGTCACAGAGGACAAAAAGGCTGCGAAATATTTCATAGATTCAGTGGACAGTGCATCTGTGATGTGGAATGCGTCAACACGTTTCTCAGACGGATTCAGGTATGGTTTAGGTGCTGAAGTAGGTATTTCAACGAACAAGGTGCATGCTAGAGGCCCAGTTGGTTTGGAAGGTTTAACAACCTACAAATGGATTCTGCTCGGCAGCGGCCAGAAGGTTGCAGACTACAAAAACAAAAAATACCTACACAAAAAAATAAACGGTAAAATCAGGATTTGATATTTATTTATCCTTTTGATTCCGTTATCTTATTGGATGGCGTTAAAAACTGAGGCTCATAGGCGGCTGGCTGAGGGGTCTAAGGTGCCAGATGACTTATTGCCTGATGCGAAAGAAGTCAAAAGAACACATCGGGGTCTGTCACTGATTGGATTATCTGCTGCTGCATTGGCTGTTGGGCTGTCTGTGATGTCGCTTAAGTGCAGGCACTCGGACCAGCAGTCAAATGTTTCACCCTCTGGTATGGAGTCCGGGCTTGAATTAGGTGTTGCCTCACCTCAGGCGGCTGTTAAACCTGACTTAAGTGGTGCAGTCGGCTACATGGAGAAATTCAGGCGACGTGTAAAACCTGGAGAGCCGTCGTTCAAGGTCGGGGAAATAGTGACTGCACCATTCTTAGCTGAGGAGGTCAGAAGGCCGGAGGGGGTAGTGGAAAAAAATAAGATGTCATTGTCTGTCGATTTCAAAAGGCTCGGAATAGATGAGAAAAGATGCGACCGCTTTATAGTGGATGCCCCGGATGAACTACGCATGCAATATGTGGGCTTGCCAATAACGGCGGCGGTAAGAGTAACTGGGGAGGGTAAATACCAGATATCCGACATATTCCACTACCCGGGGGAACTCTTATTCTCATCAATAAACATTCTTGATTCCCCTGATACTCCCGGACAGCTTCGTTCCGACTCTATACCCAGTAATCCCTCGATGAAGGTTGTTGAAGCAATGGGTTTAGGGGATTCAGCCGTAGTTGAAGGAATGATTGCAGGCTTTGAAACCGCATCTGACGGTGTCAAATATTTGGTCATAGAATCTGAAGACGGCATACACCATCCTATTAGAATGTTTTCGGATAGTCTGAGATTCGGTTCTTCAGTTGGTGGCGGGCTAGAAAACCTCCATAGCAAATCCCCAGAAATAGGGGACAAAGTCAGGATAAATGCGTTCGTAGCCAAGCCTGAAAGAGGTGCCTCCCACCGGTTAGGTCCTGAGGATGAACTCCCCTCTGGTGGGATAGCATCCTCTCTACGTCCTCTTCATGAACCTGAGATTCCTGTACTTCAACTCCCAAATCATGTTCTAGCCATGTATTGGAGTAATATCCACTTACTTAATCCTTCCCCTGATAGGGGCAGAAGATATGTGCAGGAGAGGGTGGCAGTATCTAAGGGAATTGATTCTCTCTCCAAGGCTGTTGATGCAGGAGACTACAGGGGCGCCCGCGTGTACAGTTCATCGCTTGTCAAAGGCGATTTGACAGTGGATGAAAGAGAGCAACTTAAGGAGGAGGTTGGAAGGATGCCGTCTGAAGAGCAGCCCCTCATAATATGGAATAGATTTTCTGCAAACAAATTAAACAGTGCATACGGGGTTGACATAGACTCAATGACGAAAGGTGAACTACACATTTTTGCAATGTCTGTTGCAAACTGCAAAAGAACAAGTGTCAAAGAGGGTTCATCGAATATACTCGACTTCTCACATGACTGTTTGCCTCCTGAACAGGCAGAGGAAGTGATAACCTCTGTTGTCGACAACTGGGGACGGCATCTCAGAGAGGTTAAAGGAGCTGGTGGAAAACCCGATTTCGGAGAAAGATATATGTTTGAGCGGGCCGTAACTCGTCTGGGGACATTAGGGACTCCAACATCTGTTTCTAAGTTATTTCAAATAGCTAGGAGAGAGTTGATTGAGGAGGTGGGTTCTGCAGTATTGTATCCTCATGATTTGGCACGGAGCATATCATTTGCATATGAAGAGCGCGCAGGAAAAAACCCTGATGTAGCGGCTGTTTTTTCACGAAACACCGATGTCTTAGCGGCTCTGGCGGGGTGGTCTAGGAAGGAGGGATACAGCAGATATGAGGAGCACTTCTCAAAGATGATAAATGACAGTGATCCTATAGTAGCGGATTTGACAAAAGGCGATTTCAATCAAAACCTTATAGATGTATTGGCAGAGGATAATTCACCCATCTTTTCCAGGGGTTTGGCGGCAGCCAGAGAACAGGGGTATAAGTTCAAAATATACGACCGACTAGGGGGTGTGGGGCCTGAAGACTTGGATTCTGTGATGCAGGAGGCTGCTGCTGCTGTATTAAAAGATGAGAAGACAGTCTACGTCCACATGAATCGCATCAGGGCAAGGGCCATACAAAATAAGGCTCCGTTTGAACTGCAGCTTAAGGCAGTACTCGGCAACGAGCTGGTGTCCGTACTGCAGGCTGGCGTGCATCCAGTTCTTGACGCAGACACTGCATTGACAGAGTTGAGGAATATGAGGGGAACAGATGTCACCCAACCCAATGAGAAGAGATTCCAGGAGACAGTCAGTGAGGAGGTGTTGAGTGCGGTAGCTGAAGAGATAATACTTCGCAGAGGGTTGGGTGATTCACCCTCTCAGGTAGCTGAGTGGGTGGGTGAAAGAGTGGAAAAAGTGAAGGGCTACTACGCTAAGAGGGTTTTTGAAAAAGTCTATGGAGTGGAGTGGATGCAGAAACTCGAAAACGCTGAAGCAGAGAGCCTAATCACAGGCACTATCTCCCCCAGGGTAGATGGATTCATTGGTTCCGGAGGGGTGGAAGACGACGTCGTGAAGGGTTTAAAAGACCTTGGCATGCTCACAGACGAAATAGAAGCAAGGCTTAAGCCATATCATAAACAAAAATAGACTGGTTTATTTGTAACTGTTTAGTTTGTTAGTTTATGTGCAAGCCCATTTTTAGGCACTACTTTTTATACTTCTTCGGCTGATTTATAACTATCTTATGGCTCGTGTGGGTTTTATTGGTGTTGGGCGGATGGGTCAGGCTTTGATTTCCGGGTTTTTGTCGAAGGGCCTAATCAAGAAGGAGGAGATTTTGGCCTATGACTTGGACATGAATAAACCTAAGAAAATGGGTTTGGCGACTAAGTATTCAGCGTTTGAAGTAGTTGAAAACTCAGATATTGTGTTTTTGTGTGTGAAGCCTAAGGATTTCGACATCGTATTGTCTGAGATAAGAGATATCTGCGGTTCAAGGCTTGTGGTGTCTGTGGCGGCAGGCATAACAACCTCTTATATGGAGTCTTTTTTGCATGAGGCAAGGGTTATCAGGGTCATGCCGAATACTCCTGCGACAATCTATGAATTGGCTGGAGCATATTGTCTTGGTTCGCGCGCATCCGAGGAGGATTCAGTATTCGTAGGGGGGCTTTTGAATTCAATAGGCGTCGCATACCAGGTCTCTGAGGAACTAATGGATGCGGTGACGGGGTTGTCAGGGTCCGGGCCAGCATACATCTACTATATCATTAAGGCGTTGACTGACGCAGGGGTGAAGCAGGGTCTTACAGATGAGGCGTCGATTAACCTGGTACTACAAACCATAAGGGGTGCTGTGGACATGGTTATCGTCACAAAAAAAGACCCGACTGAGTTGATTGA
>JAHIYG010000150.1 GCA_018815265.1 Candidatus Altarchaeota archaeon
CTAAGACATCTATTGAAAGGAACTTCGCGTCGACGAAACCCTTGTTGACGACGCTCACAGTAGCTGTCGCTTCCTTCCCTCCAGTTAACTCACCTATGCTGTCTAGGTTGGCTGAAACAACAGGGGAAGTCATGACGCGGACACCTAACTTCTCCTGCACCGTCTGTGTGGTCCCGCTCTTGTCAGTGTATGTCAGTTTCAAAGGTATTGTGTAAGCCTTAGGTTCAGCCCTAGAGTCGACATACACCTCATAGGATATTGTCTTTGTATCAGATGATTTCATGTCTCCTATCGAGGTGCTTGCAGACTTAAGAACCGTAATTGGGTATGTGGTATTCAATGATACGATTGACTGGCTTGCAATTCCTCCGCCAATGTTCGCGACTGTCACAGTAAACTGGCTTTTTTCGCCTGCACTCAATTCGCTGTCTGAAATGAAGGTGAACTTCGGCTCCCCAGACACCTTTACAGTGATGTCTTTTGAAATCACAACTTCCGGCGTTTGGACCCCGTCCATGTCAGTCTTTAAGACCTCAAATACTAGGGTATAGTTTGTTGCGGGCGCGTCGTCTTTGATGTGAAATCCAAAAGAGGAACTCCAGGTCTCCCCAGGGAAAACATTGCCGATATCTCTCTTGTCCTGCTTAATCAGAATATACTTGCCTGTTGCAGTGTTTTTCGGGCTTATCTGGGAGATGTAATACACTTTGGAGTCTGACTTCAATGGCACCTTGGCGCCCTGGTTATCCCGTTGTGTAGAATAAATCTCCCGTTTAGTGAGTCCCTCATGGAATTTCACAGTCAAATCCACATCGTCCCCCGCCTCAACGTATGGGGGGTCAATTGTGTGTGAGTCGTATTTTACCTGTCCTGCCACTGCTGCTGCCATCAAAAAAACCGCCAAAAACGCATAAACTTTTTTCATTTTTTCCCTCCTTCAACCTTACCATCCATTATTCTAATCTCCCTATCTGCCTTTTTAGAAAGCTTTAAATCGTGTGTTACCATGACAATTGTCTTGTCCTCGTCGTTGTGCAATCTCTTAAGTAAAGCCATAACCTCATCCCCTGTTTTCGAGTCGAGGTTCCCGGTTGGCTCATCAGCCAAAATCACCTTGGGATCGTTGGCCAATGCCCTGGCAATGGCGACCCTCTGCTGCTGTCCACCTGAAAGTTCGGTGGGTTTGTGGTGCATCCTCTCCCCCAAATCAACCTCCTCCATAAGCTTCACACCCCGCTCATATCTTTCATACCCTGATGTATCTTGAAACATCATGGGGAGCATGACGTTCTCCAATGCTGTTAGGTTGTTTATGAGGTTGAACTGCTGAAATACGAAACCTATTTTCCTGCCCCTAATCTGCGCCAAATCAGATTCTTCAAGTTCGGCTATGTTCCTCCCGTCCAAGAAAATATCACCCTCGGTCGGAACGTCAAGGCACCCGACCATGTTCATAGCAGTTGATTTTCCAGACCCTGACGGGCCTGTGATTGCCACGAACTCACAGGGCAGAATCTCCAAACTCAAACCCCTCAGCGCCGGCACCTCAACCTCCCCCATCTTGTAGACCTTCCATACATTATCCAACTTTATGATGGATTCAGTACTACATTTTTTCGGCGCAGTCTTGGATACACTCTTCTTCTTGTCTATGTCCGTTAAGCCGCCACTATTCTTAGTCTTTTTTGCCACCTTATCTTTTCAACTCCATGATTTTCTCTATGAAACTAGCAACTAAATTGAATTTCCCGAACGCACTCCTCCATTCGGAAAGATAACTCCTTATCTTTTTCGTATCCTCTCCTTTCTCCCTCGCAAGCTTCCTGTCTGACTCATCAAGTGTTGCGCTCATGGACTTCACAAACTTTGTGAACTCCTCCATCTTCTTGCGCTGAATCATTTTCATGTCATGCAGGCACTCAAAATATACCTTTTTGCTCCCCGGTTTTTGAAACCTTCTGACATCAGCAAATCTCTCGATAAAAACCAGCATATTACATACTGTAGACTTCGAGTATCCCGTGTCCTTTGC
>JAHIYG010000151.1 GCA_018815265.1 Candidatus Altarchaeota archaeon
CAACTCAGCTGCTGCATAGCATAGCCATTGCAGGTTTTGCATCATAGAATTCAATTGCCCCGGCGCTGTCCCGAAGTCCTCAAGTATTTCGTCTTCGGTCCTCTCTGTTATCCATTCCATAAACATCTTTGCGGTCTTGAACCTATTGAGGAACATGTAGTCTAATCCAAAACCGTCTAGTTCGCGCAGAAGCTGCCCGTCCATCTCGTACGCTTCGCTCCAGAGGACTGATTCCTCTCTCGGCGTCGCATTCAGTGTCGGCATCTCAGCCGCATCGCAGAGTACCTCCAACAATCCTATCTCACTGAATATGTTCTTCCTCTGTGCAAGCTCAAATAATGTCAGGAAGTTGTGGGCTGTAAGAGGGTCGATGTACAGTTCACTAACTCTTCCTCCAACCTGCGTTGCCTGAAGGAAGCGTTCGTTTTCCTCTATGAAACCCCAGTCAACCAATTCATCGACTATCTCCTTGAGCTGGCGTCTCAACTCTCCGCCAACCCCATATTGGTGTCCGTAGAATGTGGATGCTATGAAATCCGACAGTGCCTCTTGCGTCTTCGCATAACCTGACGAAACGAGAGCGAGTATGTGAAACCTGAGCACCGGCTGTACTCCCAGTCTGCTGGTGATGTCTTCAGGCTGCCCCAATATATAGTGTTCATGTATGAAATCTAGTTCATCCTCGTTTTTCGCAAGCGTTACAGAATAGCCTATTTTGTCGTATTTCGGCCTGCCTGCGCGTCCCACCATCTGCTTGTACTCTAACACGTCAATGTATGTTAGCCCGCCACCGCTGTATCTTTTCACATCGCGCAAAACCACAGTCCTTGACGGGAGATTCACTCCTGCAGCCAGTGTCGGGGTTGCGACAATCAATTTGACATCTCCCTTTTTGAAGGCATTCTCGACTGCAGTCCTTTGAGAGTTTACTAGTCCTGCATGGTGGAATGCTGTCCCCCCAAGCACGCATGCAGATAGTCTTCTGCATTGTTTTGTCGGCGGCGTCAGAGCGGATAGTATCTCCTCTGCTAAATCCCAGTTTTCAACCTTTAACCCCAGTTCCTTTGAGAGTTTCTCGGCGACTGCCTCAGCGCTTTTTCTGGAGTTCACAAAAACCAACGCCTGCCCGCCAGCTAATGCATTCTTTACTGTCTCTGTCAAACCATCATCTGTCTTTACGACAACATCTTCCTTCAACTTAACAGGCCTCCACTCTGACGTAACAAGCTCAGCTCTTAGCCAGTTGGCTAGTTCTTGGGCGTTGCCGATGGTTGCGGATAGGCCCAGTACCTGGACGTCAGGGTAGATGCGTGTGTATTTCGCAGTCAATACCTCATACACTGGCCCCCGGTCGGAGGCTATGAGATGTATTTCATCTAAAACGAGAATCTTAGTTCCATTAAACCATGTGGGGCGGCTTCTTAAGATGCTGTCGCATTTTTCTGCAGTGGATACGAGTATGTCGAAGTCGCCGTGTTTCCCGTATTTTGAGCTGTCCAAGTCGCCGACTTCCAGCCTGACTCTATAGCCTAGTTTCTCGTATTTTTTGAATTCCCCATACTTCTCATATGCGAGTGCGCGAAGCGGCACGACATAAACTGCTTTCCCCCCTTTTTCCAACACCTTCATAATAGCAAGCTCTGCAGCCAAAGTCTTGCCAGATGCTGTGGGCGTGCACAATATGAGGTTTCCACCATCCAATATGCCTGCCTCTACTGCAAGCTGCTGCGGGGGATAAAGTTCTGACATCCCAATGTCTTCCAACAAAACCTTGAATTCTTCGCCGACATCCAAATCCTCAAACAGCATCAGATATGAATATGCTTCAGCTCAAAATAAGGTGGTAGAGTGCAGTGGAAATATAATCACACCACAAGATCTTGCATTTCCTTCCTTTCAGCATCACCTTGTGTTCCTTTTGTAGGCCACCCCAATGCGATGACTGCCATGAGTTCGTGTTTGACGTCCAGTTCCTTCTCAACAGCGGCGTGTTGGTTTTTGATTTCCCCAAGCCAGACCGCACCCAATCCAATGGAGTGTATTGCAAGCAGCATATTCTGTATGCATGCGCCGATTGACTGCATGTCCTTGTCCCGGTCGTAGCCTGACTCGACATCATAGAATACGGCAATGCAAACCGGCGCACCCGTTATTATCCTACCATATTTCGTGTGCTTTGCAAACGCATCCTTTTTCTCTCCTCTTACTACCATAAACTTCCACGGCTGGTTGTTTAACCCTGACGGCGCCCACCTGCCGGCTTCTAGGATTTCCGCAATTTCCAGGTTTGAAACGTCCGTTTTCAGGTATTCCCTCACGCTTCTCCTGGTTTTCACCGCTTCATGAACGTCCATAGTGGGTTTTTAATTTGTTCTCTAATCTTTTATACGTACTTTTGGTGGGATACATGATCGACGGCATAAAAACATTGGACGATTTTGACTTTGCAGGAAAGACTGTTTTAATGAGATGCGATTTGAACACGCCACTCGACCCAGTATCTGGCGACTTTCTAGAGGACCGCAGAATGCGGTCCCACCTGCCTACCATCCAAGAACTGATGGATAAGAAGGCCAAGGTAGTCTGCATGGCCCATCAAGGCAAACCAGGAGAGTCTGAGTTCACGTCATTGGACAAGCACGCCGCACACTTGGGGAAACTCTTGGGATGTGAGGTGAAATACGCCGACGACCTATTTGGTCCAACAGCAAGGACCATGATAAAGAACCTGGGAGACGGTGAAGTACTTCTTTTGGACAATGTGAGGATGTATAGTGAGGAGGCGCTGGAGCGCCCGCCAGAGGTCCACTCGAAATCATATCTTGTCAAGAACCTGGCGCCGCTTGCTGACTTGTTTGTCAACGACGCATTCGGCACAGCCCACAGAAGCCATGCTTCTACTGTGGGGTTCACGCCAGTGCTGCCATGTGTCGCAGGCAGGCTGATGGAGCGGGAAATCAGGGCGTTAAGCGATGTCACAAAGAACCCGAAAAAGCCGATTGTCTTCATATTGGGTGGTGCGAAGGTGAAGGATTCGATGAAGATAATACAAAAGGCGCTGGACCGTGGCGTCGACAAAATACTTTTGGGGGGTGTTTTGGCTAACGTGTTTTTGGCAGCAAAGGATTACCGCCTGGGCGAGCCAACCATTGAATTCATAAGGGGTAAGAAGTTCATAGAATTGATTGATGTCGCAAAACAGATTCTTGACAAATACTCCGACCAGATTGTCCTGCCAATCGATGTCGCATTGGACAAAAGCGGGCAGAGGATTGAGATTCCACTGTCTGAGCTTCCGCAGGACTATAAGATCGTTGACCTAGGCAAACTGACAGTCCAGAAGTACACGAATATAATACAGTCTTCAGGCACTGTATTCTTCAACGGGGCATTGGGCCTTTATGAGACGCCAGCTTTCGCGTATGCGACCGAGGAAATAATCAAGGCAATAGCTGTGGCGAAAAGCTTTTCAGTCATAGGCGGCGGAGACACTGTGGCTGCGGCCCGCAACCTGAATGTGGAGGATAATATAACTCATGTTTCAACCGGTGGCAAGGCATCGATTGACTTTTTGGCGGGGGTTAAGATGGCTGCAATCGAGGCATTGAAGGGTCAGTAGACGGTTTATATACCTGCATAGGGTATAGGTTTAGAATATGATAACGCAGATTAAGATGCTTGACCGGGTGATTCCCCTGTGGGAGATTCTAGTCATAGTATTGGCGTTGGCTGCTATACTCTTGGTTTTGGTCCTATGGTGGGCGTTCGGATACAACCTGTCTGTCATAGTCCAGAAACCACTATCAATCGAGCCTGCAGCGCTCGGTTCAGTCTTTTTCAGCTAAATGATTAAAGTAATTGAGTCTGAGAGTAAAGTGAATGGATGAATTTCCATGTCTAGGGGAAATAATCGGGTCTGCACGCATGAGTCAGGCGTTGTTTCCAGATACAGGAATGGGTGTGGCATGCTCCTTGCTGGCGGCTTTGTTTGATGTCTTCTGGGTGTTTGACAAAAGACTCAGGTGTGTTTGCGCAAAGGAGTATGGGAGCGAAAAAGATATGGTCGACTCCAAAAGTCTATTTTTCAAAAGGTCGGCTGATGAGATACTCTCGTCTGGCCTGTTATCGGGTGCGGGCTGCACAGACATCTGTGTGGTCTATGCAGCAGCGGCTAAAGAGTTGGATTTAGATGTAAAAAATGCTTATATTACTGCTGAGGCAATTTCACAGTTCCCCCATACTCTTTTGTCATTGCAAATATCTGATTCTGAAGTCGTGTTGGACCCAAAGTGGATGATGCACCCAGGATACAAGGCGCTTGCTGAAAGGGATAATGTTTTCGAGAAAGAATATAATGTGTGGTTTGCTGCTGGATTGCCCTCTGGCGTGGATGAGGTGGGCAGGAAATACTTCAAAAAGCCGACGGTTTCTGGGCAGCCCAAGAAATGGGTTGTCGTCGACGTCTTGGAGCCTGCCCGGCTTTCTGACGGAAGCTACAGCCGGGATATCAGATTTAATAGGATTGGTGAGGTATTTGTTTGACATGGAAGATTGGCTTCTTTTCGGTTTGTTGGCTGCAGTATCCTATTCTCTTGCTGCATTGGCTGCGAAGCTGTCACTGGCTGGCGAGAGTGGATTGCAGGTCACCCAAGCAGGGCTTTTGACAGGGTTTGGCGTCTTTTTAGCATTCGTCGTCTTCACCATGTACTCCGGATTGCCTTCTTTTTCTAAGGCCAGTCCAAAGACCATTGCATTTGGCTTGGGTGTCGGATTGCTTTGGGCGGTGGGGCAGATACTCGTGTATGTTGCTCTCATGAAAGGGGCAGACATCTCAAGGATGGCACCGATATACAACCTAAACACACTGTTTGTCGTCGTCTTCGGAATCTTTCTCTTGGGGGAGCTTCCAGACCGGGCGCAGGCGCTGCGTGTGGGGTTGGGTGCGATACTCATCACAGCGGGTGCGGTACTAGTCAGCGTCTAAAAATATTACATGCACAAAGCTCGCATTCTAATCGCCCCATCTTCTGTGATGGAGGTCCAATTCAAAAGGGCATATGCGTGTATGTGGGAGTTATTAGTCAACAGTATTTCCCTGTAGACTACATCATCTGGGGTTGAAGATTTGTATCTGCGGTATGCGTATGTGTCACTATCCCATCCTGGTTCTAATTTCACAAGGAATTCATGCGCCTGCGCGGCAGTATCTATACTCACACCAGCGGTTTCATGTGGCCTTGCAGAGTAAACTTCACCACAATGTGGTGTAGACAGCACGTCCTTTATGCAGCCTCCCAACACTAACGCTGAAAGAAATGCAACAGCCAACCAATATTTCACAAAAAAAGAAGGCAGACGAGAAATATAAGGGGGGGTGTTTTCCTTCGGTGTATTCCGAAAGAGCCTATGAAAGCTTTTTCACAGTATCTTTCAAAACGTCGACTGCATTCTTCAGCTCTTCCTTCCCAGTCTTCGTTATTGTGTAGTATTTTCTCTGGCGGTTTCCCACGTTTTTCCACTCTGTCTTTACAAGTCCAGAGGACTCAAGCTTGTACAGCACCATGTATGATGTCACGTTTCCGACGTCAAATCCGAACCTTCCTTTTATCAGCTCTCTTATCTCATATGCGTAGACTGGTTCCTTCTTAGTCAGCGCCAGAATGTAGGGCCAAAGTATCTCCACACTCGTTTTGCTCTTCAGTCGCTGTATCTCCCTGCTATCCATTGTCTCATAAGTATGTATTATTTTATGACCGTGAAATATTTATATGTGATGTATTATATATTAACATGGCGAAAAGGGACATCAAGGTCGCATTAATTGGGGTTGGCAACTGTGCAAGCTCCCTTGTCAAGGGCGTTGAATACTATAAAGATGTGCGGGCAGAGGATCCGTTGATTCCGGGACTTATGCATAATAGCTTGGGGGGATACATGGTAAAGGACATTAAATTCGTTACTGCATTTGATGTTGACAAGAAGAAGGTCGGCAAGGACTTGTCCAAGGCTGTCTTTTCGAAGCCGAACTGCACTGTAAAGTTTTCAGACGTCCCTGAATGGGGTGTTGATGTGAAGAAGGGCCCGGTTTTGGACGGGGTATCTGACACCACTCGTGATAAGTTCACAGTTGATGCGAAGCAGAGACCTGTGGATGTGGCTAAGGAGTTGGAGCGCTCGGAAGCTGATGTCGCCATGTGCTACCTGCCTGTGGGCTCTGAGGAGGCTGCACGGTTTTATGCGAAGGAGTGCGTGAAGGCGGGTGTCGCATTCATCAATGCTATTCCAGTATTCATCTGTTCGACGAAGGAAG
>JAHIYG010000152.1 GCA_018815265.1 Candidatus Altarchaeota archaeon
CGATCTAAACAGACAAATGCATATGGAATCTGGCGATATCCAAAGAAGACGAGAAATACTGTGAAGAACTAAAAACCAGCCTCTGGAGGGACCAATGCGTAAGAAATGTCGCATTCGACAAGAAGGACATAGGATTGTGCGTGCATGTCAAGGGGGAGTTTGAACATGATGAATGCATCCAGTCCCTGGCCATTGATTTGAGACGGCCGCAGCACTGCGATGAAATATCATCGATTGACCAAAAGGATTCGTGCCTGTACCGGCTTGGCTTCGACATGAAATCGAATGAGACATGCATGAAAATCTCATCTAACACCTCAAAATACCGTTGTCTCGCACTAATCAACAAGGACGACAGATACTGCGACGAATTAGAGCCAGGCAAATCAAGGGACTTCTGTTACTTCAGGCTTTCAGCAGTTGACCCAGACCCATTCCTATGTAGGACAATAGTCGAAAACAGCACAGCAGACGACTGCATGGTGACTGTAGCTTCAAAGCTTGCGAACTCCAAACTATGCAATGAAATAATCAATGAAACAAAAAAGGCGACATGCATGTCAGAGACTGCAAAAACAAAGGATCTCATGAACAAGCTTGCAGAACAATTCGATGATAAAAACACCGAAGTAAAACCCCAATAGCGCTAAACTCTCCTACTATCAGGGGAATTCTACCTTGTTCTCACTCATATAATCTCTCACAGATTCCAAAACCTCTGATAAGCTATTTGCGACTGATGCTTTCAAGTCTGCAGGATGAAGCTTTTTAGTTATATAATCATTCTTCAGCTCTTCGAAGCGCGTATACTCAACGTTGCCCCCGTATTTCTCAGGTCGCACTACCTTCAAACAGCCGGTTTTAGGCATGACAATCAATCTGCACGCATCCAATACCGGGTTATTCTCGGCCTCAGGTGGGCAATATGCAGCCTTAACCTTTGCCTTGATTGATTTAGAATCCTCATCAACCGCTATTATCGTCTCTGGCTTGCTTGAGCTCATCTTGCACTCAGGCCCCTTCAGAGAACATATCAACGGAGTATGCAGGCACACCGGTTTTTTGTAGCCTATGCTCGGCAGCAACTCCCGGGCTAACATGTGTATCTTGCGCTGTTCCAAACCGCCGTATGCTATATCCACCCCCAACGCCTTAATGTCAACAATCTGCATCAGTGGATATATGACTTGAGAGACATGTGCATTTTCAATGTCTCTCGCAACCTCTTGCATGCTTCGTAGCGCCCGGTTCATGGTAGTGTCCTGGGCAAGCTTCAAAACATCCTCTATGTACTCTTTTTTGAACTGGAAGTCAGAACCGCTTACATATTCAGCCTTGTCCAACCCCAATGCGACGAAGCAATGTCTCCAATAATCCACCATCTTTTCAATCCAATCGCCTGCACCTTTCCTGTTCAGTCCTGTATGCACGTCTGCGAAAAGGATTTTGACAGTTAACCCTGCATTTTGCAGGTCTAACAATTTTGTGGCTGTGACCATATGGCCTATATGTACTCTCCCGGAGGTTTCATAACCGCAGTAGACTGAAGCAGATTTATTGGCTAACAATTGGTCTAACTCTTCCTCTGTAACTGTCTCTATAACGTTTCTCTTTACAATATCTGAATCAGACATTTTTCAAAGATTCCAATTCACTTATTATATCCCATATGACTGTTTTAACGTGCATTGGTATGTTGACGTCGTTTGTTGCTTCATCCAACGCATAAATTGCCGAGGTAATTGCGACATCCTTGTTTTTAGTGTCCTTCGTCAAATCAGTCTTTATTTTGGCTAATACATTCTTGATTCTTTTAGGCATGGAGTAATCAACGAGTATGTCATCAATTTTCGCGAAAACATTTTTGTAATCCACTTAAACCACCAAGAATCGAGATATCTTATACGCATTACCTGTTAAAAAAAGCCACGATACAAAGGTGCCCTAACCTCTAAAACCCCATTAACAAAAGTAACCACTGCCTTCTTAGAATCAATGTTTGCTGTTCTAAAAAACCTAGAGTAAACTCTCTCTCCACTGCCTAAAACCACCACTCGTACGCCCTCTTTTTTAGCGTAAACCCTAATGTCTGCGGCGCTGGCGCCAGGCAATTCCACAGTCAAGGAAACGCCTTCGGCATCTCTTGAATATTCTGCATACTGGTTTGAACCGTAGACCTGTGACTCCAAAAGACCCAGCATCTGTTTGCCCAGGTTCAAGACGAAAAAATCCAAACCCTCCATAAACATAAATACGAAGCAGAACCTATTAAACTATGTGGAAGAAATCGCAAAAGGGGCTGAAGCTAACCTCTACCTCACAGATGGCTTATTGGTTAAGAAACGGGTGGAGAAGAAATACCGTCACCGGACGCTGGATGAGGAACTCAGGCGCCAAAGAACCAATCGGGAGGCGAAGAACATGGAACGCGCACTGAAAGCAGGAGTAAACACGCCCAAGGTGCTCTCAGTCGATGAAAAAAACAACACCCTCAAGATGGAGTATGTAGAGGGCAGACTTCTGAAGGAACTATTTGACGCCGACGAAGGGGTTGAACAGCATTCACAAAAAATCGGTGAACAGCTTAGGATACTCCACGGTGCAAACATAATACACAATGACCTGACGACCTCTAACATGATATTTTCAAACGGGAAAATATTTTTCCTCGACTTCGGACTTTCAATACATAGCACCAGATTGGAGGACAAAGCAATGGATCTGGTGGTATTCAAAAAATCAATACATGCAACGCACACAAAACAGGCAGACACCATCTGGCAAAACCTACTTCAGGGATACCAACCAGACAAACAAACAATCACACGCATACAAACAATAGAAAAGAGAGTACGATACAAGTA
>JAHIYG010000153.1 GCA_018815265.1 Candidatus Altarchaeota archaeon
CCCAGCTGGTATGCTATTGTTATCTTGTGTTCTTCTATTATTTCTGGTCTGCGATATGTCAGCTCATGTAGTGTATAGCCTGGGAGCCGGTCCATTACCGCATAGGATGTTTCAAACATTTTATGCGACCCTCTGCAGATGTGCTTTTTCCCTGTATACCCGCAGGTTTAGAAGCTTGTAGAATGCAGCTTGGCTTACTTCGTTTCGTATGTCTGCTCCTTTTCTTTTGGGGTCTCCGATGAGGAGTCGATAGTCCATAAGCTGTTCTCCAGTGTCGGGGTTTACTGCTTTTAGTATTTTGTCTCTTTTGTCTTCCCGTTGACCGTCTTCGACTGTGGTGATGTGGACTTTTTCCCCTCTGACTCCGGTGACCACATCCATGAACTTATCTGCGACATCCTGCTTTTCTATCATGTCTTTTAGGTGGCGTCTTGCATCATGGGGGTTTAGGAGGAGGGATCGTTGTTTGATGGATGGTTTGATTTCAAGTATCTGGGGCAGTTCTTCCTCGACTTGGCGGTTTGACTGCTCTATGCTTTCAGTGACATCTGACCTAAGCAGGTCGATGAACTCCTTAAAAGACATAACAGGGGAGGGCATATTTACACTAGGTAATGTTTTGGCAAAATGGAAATATAAGTAAACTATATTAACGCAATATTCCCAGTTTTTATCATGAGCACTATCAAAAGGCAGCAAGATGCAGCGCCCAATGTGAGGTATGAGTCTGCTAGACAGGTTGATGATGCTTTAGCTGGTGTTGAGAGCGCGAGGGTTCGAGGTAAATCCCGTGCTGACGCGGAATATAATAGACGGCGGGCTGCGCGTCTCATGAGTAAGTTTGTACGCGGGGGGAGATTGCCGTCCGACGAGGCCATACAGGCGAGTATATCTGAATGTGGCGGTTTGAGAGGGTTTTATGAGGGAATTGTTGAGGAAGCCATTGACAGTGGAAGGTTTGAGTCTGCAGATGACTTCGTTGTGAAGGCAATGTCTCTGGCAAGGAAAAACATAAATAAGGGAGACACATATGCTAAGTCGATTATGGGGAGTCATGCACTTGTTTCTGAGGTATGGACTGAAAAAAACGCAGGTGGCCTCTCAGGCTATGGGCGCAGGAGGGCTGCTAGGCAGTTGGATGATTTGGTCAGGGGGGAGGGATTGCTTAGTGACAGGGTGATTCGGGCAAAAATCATGCGTTACGGAGGAGAGAATGGATTTTATGACCGGTTGGTTGATGAGGCGATTACATCGGGTAGATTCAGGGATGCTGGTGATTTTCTCGTGAGGGCATCTGAAGATGCTAGGAGAAGGATAAATAAACCAGGCGATTACGTGGATGCATTGGATGCTGTTGGACCGTTGGTTAGGCGTATTTGGGAGGGTAAGTCTGTGGGATCCTCTGGTTCAGGAGAGATGATGGCGTTTGGAAAAATCACAGGTATGGAGGTGACAGTGGCTGTTGGCGCTAGGGGAAGGGAGGATATGATGGTAGAACGCATTCTTATGGGCTCTGCACCAAGGGGTAGTGGGGGAGTGCATGTTGAAGTAGCAAGCAGGTACGCTGAAGTCTATGGAAATATGGGCGGTAGAGGTGGGTTAGACCAGAGGATAGCTGATGCCTTAAACAATAACCGGGACATACTTTCTAGGCCGAGAAGTGAACTCATAGACGACAATGTAGGGGAGTTGATTGATGACGCTGTTGGGAGAAAGTTGGTTGATGGTTGCGGGAATTTGGGGGGATTGTTTATGAGGAACTACACTACCCGGGGCGAGCACTATGACATGTCTCCCGAAGAAAAGGACAGGCTTAGAAGACGTGATTTATTGGATTTTATGAAGACAGTCTATGACAGAGTAGCTGATAACCGACGAAGAGGAGAGGACAATGTTGACGTCGCAGCATAGGATTTAGTGTTTGTCTTTTATTCTCTAATTTCTAATATCTCTCCCGTAGTGAGATGAGGTATATTGTTGTTACTGGCGGGGTTTTGAGCGGCTTAGGTAAGGGGGTTGTCGCCGCATCTATTGGGCGGATTTTGACTGACATGAGTTATTCTGTTGTACCTATGAAGATTGACGGCTACGTCAACGTCGACCCAGGCACTATGAACCCGTATGAACACGGGGAAGTGTATGTCTTGGACGACGGCTCCGAGACTGACTTGGATTTGGGCCATTATGAGAGGTTTTTGGATGTTGACTTGAACAAGGATTCAAACATCACAACCGGGAGGATCTACCAGTCCGTCATTGAGAAGGAGAGGATGGGAGAATATTTGGGCAAAACGGTCCAGGTTATCCCGCATATCACTGATGAAATCAAGAACCGCATCAAGAAGCATAAGGCTGATGTTGTCATGGTGGAGGTCGGAGGCACTGTCGGAGACATTGAAAACAGGATTTTCATCGAGGCTTTGAGGCAGATGAGTAGGGACAAAGGCAACAAATTCATTTTTGTGCATCTGTCGTATGTTCCGGTGATTTTGTCAGGTGAGCAAAAGACTAAACCTACACAGCACAGTGTGAAGGAGCTACTTGCCCTGGGGATACAGCCAGATATAATAATAGGCCGGTCCACTGAGCCGTTGAGTAATGAGACAAAGAGGAAGCTTGCACTTTTTTGCGGTGTGAAACCTGATGAGGTCTTCTCTGACCCGGACATTGAGGACATCTATGCTTTGCCTGTGGAGTTTAAAAGGGACAACCTTGGAGAAACCATTGTGAAGCTTTTGGATTTAAAAAAGCCTGAGACCCAGTCCAAAAAATGGGATATGATAGTCAACAAGATGAAGGACGTCACCTGTGAGGTCAAGATTGGGATAGTCGGGAAATACACTGGTTTGGAGGATGCGTACCTTTCCATAAAGGAAGCTTTCAAGCATGCGGGGGCAGCAAACCTTTGCAGGGTAAAGTGCGAATGGATTGAAGCTGATGACCTGAAAGACAGGGACTTTGAAGGTTTTGACGGAATATTGGTCCCCGGCGGATTTGGTTCAAGAGGTATTGAAGACAAGATAAAGGCTGTCAAGTATGCGAGGGAGAATAAGGTCCCGTTTTTAGGCATCTGCCTTGGTTTACAGATGGCTGTCATTGAGTACGCCAGAGACGTCTGCAACCTAAAGGGTGCGAACTCAACTGAAGTCGACGAGAAAACACCTTATCCTGTGATTGACTACATACCAGAACAGAGGGTTATAAGGGATAAAGGCGGGACAATGCGTTTGGGAGCATATGAGTGCGAGCTTACGAAGGATAGCATAGCCCACAACCTTTATGGTAGGGTCAAGATTACGGAGCGCCACAGGCACAGGTATGAGGTGAATAATGACTTTCTTGATGTTTTGTCTAAAAATGGTTTGGTGTTTTCTGGGGTGAACAGGAAGCAGAACCTGATGGAGATGATTGAGTTGCCGAATCACCCGTATTTCATAGCCTGCCAATTCCATCCAGAATTCAAAAGCAGGCTGACTAATCCTGCGCCGCTATTTAAGGGATTGGTGGAAGCCGCTAAAAAGAGAAAAGGAGTTTAGTGGCATGATGGTGTTCCACCTGAGAAACTGAATCTTACCGGTGCTTTCTCAATCTTTGGTTGGGTCGTGGTGGTCGGTTTTTGTGTTGTCGAAGACGTTGAAGTAGCATAAGTTGATGATGAGGTCGTGGAGGTGGTCTGCAATGTCGTTGACGACGTGGATGTCGTTGATGATGTTGTTGCCTTAACTGTTGTTGGGGTTACTTCCGTTTTTACATTATTTGACCCAAACGCGTATACTGCAATCGCTCCTGCTGTTGCTATTGAAAAAATTGCAACTGCAAATATTGCAAACGCAAGTATGTATTTCATTCGCAAATTAACCCGTAATTCTCCATTTTTTGCCTGTAAGCCCATTATGCACCTTAGAGTTTCTTGTATTTCAAAAGTAAGCTGTTTGTGACTACTGACACTGAACTTAACGCCATTGCAGCGCCCGCCATCATCGGGTCCAACAGCATTCCAGTGAATGGATATAGCACACCTGCTGCCACTGGGATACCTAGTGTATTGTAGAATAGTGCCCAGAACATGTTTTGGCGTATTTTACTCATCGTCTGTTTGCTTAGTTTGAACGCTTTCAAAACATCCAATACATTGTTTTTCATGAGCACTATCTGGCCGGACTCCATTGCGACGTCGGTGCCTGACGCCATGACTATGCCGACATCGGCTTGCGCCAGCGCTGGGGCATCGTTTATTCCGTCACCTGTCATCGCCACCTTCTTGCCCTCACCCTGGAGTTTCTTCACATATGATGCTTTATCTTCTGGGACGACTTCGGAGAATACCTTGTCTATACCCAACCGTGAGGCTACTGCTTTGGCAGTCCGTTCATTGTCTCCTGTTATCATGTAGACTTCAATGCCGAGTTGTTTTATTTTTTTCACTGCTTCAGCAGATGATTCCTTTATTATGTCCTCTAATGCAAGGATGCCTTTGACGGTGTGGTCTACTGCAAGCACTATGACTGTCTTTCCCATGTTCTCCAAAGAGATTATCTTCCCTTCTAATGGGGTTATGTCTATTTCGTGGTCTTTCATGTATTTTCTGCTTCCAAGCATTGTTTTCCTGCCTTCTACTGTGCCTTCGACTCCGTGTCCCGGGGAGTTGAAGTCGGAGGCATCAGGTATTTCAACCCCTTTTTCCACAGCATATCTTAGTATGCCTTCGGCAAGCGGGTGCTCTGATGTCTTCTCCAGGCTGGCTGCGTATTTGAGGGTGTCGGTTTCGGTGAAATCATCTGTTCCAAATACATCTGTTACTGATAGTTCACCTTTTGTTAGTGTGCCTGTTTTGTCGAATATGACTGCATCGATTTTATGAGATATCTCTAATGCTTCCCCTCCTTTGATGAGTATTCCTTCTGTGGCGCCCTTGCCAATGCCCACCATTATGGCTGTTGGTGTTGCAAGCCCCAACGCACACGGACATGCGATAACCAGGACTGAGACCGAGGCAACCAGTGCGAATGTGAATGTGTGCCC
>JAHIYG010000154.1 GCA_018815265.1 Candidatus Altarchaeota archaeon
CCCGATACCATTATGTTATTCAAGGCTGTTTTCTTCCATTTGGAAACTTCTTTTCCATATATTCTATCAAGCTGTTTATCGTCTAGGCTGCTTAGGGACAGGACTATGAGATCAAGTCCCGCGTTTTTTAAATTATTGATGTAGTTTCTATCCGACAACTTTAGGCCATTGGTGAATAATGCAGATTTCTTTTTTAATTTTTGTATCAATGAAATGATATGTGGCAGGTCCTCCCTAGTTGTTGGTTCTCCACCACAAAGATACACCGTACTTCCTGTAAATCCCTTGATCTTGGCTCTGATATCCACTAAAGAGGGTTTATATTCTTTTTCCATTGATTTTTTGGCATAACAGAAAGGGCATTTCATGTTGCAGTCATAAGTTACATCTAGCACAAGGCCGTCGGGATCCCTTGACATCTCCCCTTCTACCAGGGTATACATAAAATTGTACAGATCTGCTGTTTCCCAGAAATGATTGGCATTGAACCGGCCATGTTCCTTACATTCCTTAATAATAATCACTCTTCCATCTTCAAGCTTGATTTCGGCATCAATGACTTTTAGGCATTTTGGACACAGACTTTTGGTCTTAGTAGAAATCAATTGATCCATGATAAATCATTGCTTATTACAGAAATTAATATCATAATATGGTCTACCTCTTAAATAAAACAAAATATATTAATTTGGATACTATGGACATTCTTTTTATTGACCCAAGTGAAGAGCCTTCAGTTGGGTTGATGAGCATACAGGCATATCTAAAAAAAAACGGATATTCCTCAAAAATCATTTATGAAAAATCACCTGGATTCATCATCCAGGAAATAATTGATAATAAACCCTTATATGTCGGTTTCAGTTGTAACACAATAAATTATCCTCACTGTCTTACCTTATCAAAAAAAATAAAGTCGAGTACTGGCATTCAAATAATATTTGGAGGGGTTCATCCATCCATTGACCCCTCCATAATTGATGAGGCTTCCATAGATGTCGTTTGCATTGGTGAGGGTGAACTCACAATGGTAGAACTACTTGAAAGGGTGAAAAAAGGAAGTTCAATAATCGATATTAAAGGTTTATGGATTAAGGAAGATGGGAAAATCCACAGGAACGGGCAAAGAGAACTGTTGGAGAACCTGGATATTCTTCCTTTTTGGGACCGTAGCGACTACTACAAAAAATTTCCATATAAGGCTAGGGAATACTCAAAAAATTTCTCCATAGGCAGGGGATGCAATTACAACTGTAGTTTTTGCATTCACCATCTTTTTAGGGAGAAGTTCTGCAATGACTCCAATTACTTCAGACAGCATAGCGTAGATTATGTCATAGAGCATATCCTATATGTAAAGGAGAAGTGGGGGTTGAATGCAATCACCTTCAGAGATGACACATTTGGCTCAAATAAAGAATGGCTAAATGAATTTGCGCAAAAATACAAAAAATACGTTAAACTCCCATATGTTGCGGGGTTCTCAGTCAAGGAAGTTGATGTTAACACGCTCAGGAAACTGAGGCAATCAGGTTTGGTGATGCTGGGGGTAGGATTGGAGACATCACATGAAAGGATAAGAGCAGGGATATTGAACAAACATTTTACAAATAATGATTATCTGCGGGCTGTGGATACCATAAGGAAAAATGACATCCTGGTATGGACTTTCGTGCTTCATGGGATAATAACTCAAAAGAAGGAGGAGATAATCGAGGACATTCTATTTCTCAATAAAGTCAAACCGTTTGTTTTAAACAATTTTTTTGTGATATATTTTCCTTTTTTCCATATTACACGCCTGGGTATAGATAAAAAGGAATTAGTTGTGGCCAGTACCAAGCATCAGCTATATCCTGGTCAGTTGATTAAACCTCTTTCAAATGATTTTATAGGTCTTTGCCTGGCATTCCACCTCTGTTCTAGATGGCCAGTTTTAATACCCCTAGTCGAGAAGATTTCTGCGATTATCCCTCTTGAATCATTAGACTATGTTTTTATCTCTTATCTGGTTACTAAATACCTTTTTCTGGCTAAAATTACATATTTTTGGTTTAAAATCGATTTTATTGGCTATGGCCGTTCTTTGGTTTTGAAGAGCATTTCGAGGGTTTTCAGGGTTTAATGACAGCTTTAGATTCCGGAATATTTTTTCTTGACAATGCTTTCTGCATATTTAATATACATTTTGATGCTTGACGAATCCTTAAGCTTCATAAGGTAATTCGCAATTATCCTCGGTTGCAGGAAGAATGAACGATACGCATTCTGTACAATATTTATCAGTTCCTCCCTTGTGAAATCCTTCTCCAGATTCAGTGGAATATCCCCACCTGTTAAGACGTAGTTTTTCCAAAAATCCTTGTCTATCCTGCCCTGCTTCACCGCCTCTTCGAATATCTGGGTATTCGGGAGCAACATTGTTGGTGAGAAAAATGCCTGTGTCACTCTCAATTCCTTGGCGAAGTTTAATGTTTCTTTTATGGTTTCTTTAGTGTCTCCTGGAAGCCCTACCATAAAGGAGCTTATTACATCCAGCCCTTCAGACTTTGCATTCCCAACTGCCCTCCTAATTTCGTCCAATTTTATATTCTTGTTGATACGATCAAGTATTTCCTGGTTTCCGGACTCTATGCCAAAGGCTATGATTCTGCATCCGCTTTTGTACATCATCTTGAAAGTGGATCGTGGAATCTTTTGAATCCGGGTTTCCGCCATCCATATTATCTTATCGTTTAAGCCCCTGTCGACAATCTCCTTTGATAGTTCCTCTACGAATTTTTCCTGCACTGGAAAGCAGGGATCGTTGAAGAGGAAATTGCTTACCTTGTATTTTTCAACCATATACTCAAGCTCCTCGGCAACGCATTTTGGAGAGCGGATTCTGTAGCTGTTTTTTGCCAATGAATCCAATGTTGCGCAGAAACTACATCTGCCAAAGCATCCCCTTGACGCAAATATTGGCAGGAGAGACTTCCCTCTTTCCTTGTATATGCCAGGATATTTTTTTATCTTGAACTTGTACCACGCAGGATAGCATAATTCATCCAATTTATCGACTCTGTTTATGCCC
>JAHIYG010000155.1 GCA_018815265.1 Candidatus Altarchaeota archaeon
ATTATTGTTTTTGTCTTATTTTAATTGTTATGGTTTGACTATCTCCTGTATTATCTTCCCTACTAGTTGGTAGTTCCTTTGTATGTCGTCTACTGCTGCTACTTCATCTCTTTGGTGTAATTGTGTCATGTCTCCAGGCCCTATTATTATGCTTTCTGCGACTTCCGGAAGGAATCTGTTCACTACTGAGCCTGGGAATTCAACAGGGGTTACTCCTTCTCTTCTTAGTATTTCTTTCAGTTTTGAGCCTCTGCAGATGTGCGGGTCCGAGGCTGCTTGTATTTGGATTTCTGGGTTGTCTTTCATGTTTGTTTTTCTTTTTGTCCTATCTATTACTGCATTCACTATTTCTGTTGCGGCTGTGGATGTTAGGTCTGCTTTGTTTCTTATGTCTATCACTAACTCGTATCCTCTGCATGTTTTTTTCCCTGATACTAGTGTGAAACTGCTTCTGTAAGGTACTTCACTGTCTGTGGTTGTGTGCTTTCTCTCTTCTGCATCCAGTTCTTTTTTCAGCTGTAGTGTGAATTCTGCAGGTGTTTTTGGGAGTTGTACGTCTGTCTTTATGCCGTCGCCTTTTATTCCTACTACTGCAACATCGGGTGTTCTGTTTGTCTGTGTTGTTGTAACGTCGATACATCCTCCGTTGGGGGTTTTCTGCATTATGCCGAATTCAAGGCTTACTATAGGGTGTTGTGGGTCTTGTTTTATTTTGTCCAATGGGTTTTCTCCATGCTCTGGTGTTGATGTGTGGGCTGATTTTCCAGGAATCAAACGTAGGGTGGCGTCCACTTTTCTGTCTTCCGTGGGGATTGTGACTTTGTACAGGCATCTGCCAGAGCTCATTACCCCGCAGACCTGTCTTCCGTCTTGTACTGCTGGTTCAAAGTTTATGACATACTCTATATGCGGCCTGAAGGTTTTTCTTGCCTCTTCTGCCAGGTGATAAAAGCTTTTTTCCTCAACTTTACTTGATTCCTCTCCGGCGTCTATGACAATCATTGGCTGGACTTTAAGTCCTTCAGGTCCATGCAGGTATAAGTCCCTGAATATGCATAACGCTACTGCAAGGCCCGATTTCATGTCTGTTGCCCCTCTGCCATACACTACTGTTGTCTGTTCTCCGCCTACCTCATCGCATTCTCTTCTGCGGTTGGCTGGTAGTTCTGTTCCTGAGAAGGAATATAGTCTATCTCTTGCATCGGGTGGTATGACGTCTATGTGGGCTGATAGTAGTAGCAGCGGGTCATTGTCTGCGATTATTTTTTCTATTGGTTTCAATGTGGCTACTACGTTTCCGTGAGAATCCACTGTCACATATGCATTTGGGAGTAGATGCTTTAGGGATTCACCAATGGCTTTGGACAATACCCTCTCGCCGTCGGTTCCTGTGACTGATGGGGTTCTCACTAACTTTTTTGTAAGGGTGACGGGGTCAATATGTCTGACGTCTGCCTCCCGCAGCCATTTCATGAACTGTTCATTCATTAGCTCAGTTCCTTGTTCGCCCAGGAGCTTCAGTCTAAGGGCTTCAATAGCTGCTTTTCCCTCTAATTCCTGCTTTTTTGCAGCATGTCGTTTGAATCTTTCAGAATCTGAGTCAATGACTATCCTCCTGGCTGTCATATTGGTTGATGATTGGGAATGACCAGAATATAAGGGCGTCCACGTCCTTTCATCGCGAGATTTTTATTCTGTGAAACACTATATCTTCGTTTGTTTCAGGGCATGGATAATAGAAATTTGTTGGTTGGGTTGTCGGTTTTGTGTGTTATACTCGTAGCGCTGATTTTTTCAGGTGCTACCAGCACTACAGTGTACATAAACCGGACAGTCTATCCTGTTGAGGGTCTTCAGGTTTTTTACCTTTATCCCCTGAGGTGTGTGAACTGTGACTTGAACAAACCAGGGCAATGCGATTTCTGCACCAGCTACTATGACGTCCGGCTCATGGATTTGGTCAGCCAGGAAGTAGGAGCACCTGTCAAGTTCGTAGTAAGTGATGTAGTCCAGAGACCGAATGTCTTGGTTGTTAACGACGACAAAATGACATTGGGAGATGCCAAGACCAGATACAATATCGCAAACACCCTATGCAGGTTTGCTGGGGTCGAGAAGTCATGTGCGCTATTCAATGGTGAGCTTGCAAGAATAGAATCATGCGTTGAAGGACTGGGTGTTGAACCAGGCACCGTCGTATATCACACGAGCTCAGGCAATTGTCCAGTATGCAGGAAGATGGACTCTATAGTTTCTGAACTAAAAGGTCTAGAATACCAAGATGGTACCTACTATAATGTAAAGTCAGCTGACCACCAGAACAAGGATGACATAAAAATAGTTACTGACTGCATGAACTCATTCGACAACATCGACTACGCACCCCAGCTACTGTGTCCCATAAACGGTATGGATCTCACAGGTGAATTCACTTTGGGGCAGGCAAGAGAATTCGCAGACAAATGCATACAGTCAGCTTAGTCAACGCATAGTGTTCCAAATACATAACCCTCCTCCACTATCCCCATGCA
>JAHIYG010000156.1 GCA_018815265.1 Candidatus Altarchaeota archaeon
AATCAATCCCCCCTCTCCGACATCTATGACCTTAGCCCCCCTAGCTTTTATCTCCTGTATATTGGATTCCATCTTAGGCTTCAGATTGTCTGACGCATGTATGGCAATCACTACCACTTTCTCATCCATCAATGCGAGGGGTCCATGCTTCAACTCTCCCCCAGCATATCCTTCCGCATGCACATAACTTATCTCCTTGAGCTTTAACGCCCCCTCCAATGCAGTCGGGTAATTCTCCCCCCTACCAACATAAAAGAATGTCTGTGTGTTGGCGTACTCCTCAGCAAGCCCGCGGATGTTGTTTGCATCAAGCACTACCTTGATGGCTTTGCCCACACCCATCAGCTCTTTCTTTAGTTTTACATGCTTTTTTCCAGTTACCTTCCTCATCTTTAATGCACATTCGAGACAGATCATGGCAACTGCCACAAGCTGTCCAACATATGCTTTGGTGGAGGCAACAGCTATCTCCGGACCGGAATGTATGTACACTACATCATCAGAAAACCGAGTTATTGACGAACCGACAACATTCACGATAGAGGCAACATATGCGCCCTGTCGTTTAGCCTGCTTTATGGCAGCTAATGTATCTGCTGTTTCCCCAGACTGGCTTATTGACAAAACCACACATTTATCATCGACGGTCTCAACGGTTGAATACCTGAACTCAGAAGCATGCACTGATTCCGCGGGCAGACCAAAACTCTCAAGAATATATTTTCCATAAAGCCCTGCATGATATGCTGTGCCACACCCGACAAAATATACTCTTTTATGTTTTGCCATTTTCAAAGCGACTTGCAATATAGACTTCATCTCCTTTAACGCGTTTGCCGCAGCATGCGGCTCCTCGTGTATCTCCTTTAGCATGAAATGATGGTATCCTCTCTTTTGCGCCTGCGTAACGTCCCATCTTATCTTGAAGGTTTTCTTCATCACCTTCCTGCCATTTAACACACTGAAATACTCCACTTTGTCTTTTCTGATGAATCCGTACTCGTCATCCTCTACATAAGCTGCTTTTTTTGTCAAATCCAAAAATGCCGGTGCATCGGAGGCAATATAATTCTCACCCTTGCCATAGCCTATCAGGAGCGGACTATCTTTTCTTGCGAAAAATATAGTGTCTGGAAAACACTTGACAAGTACCACAAGGGCATATGAGCCCCTAAGGCGCTTTAACACCTTCGGGAAACAACCCAGGAAATCACCGTTGAAATACTCCTCTATAAGATGTGCGATGACTTCAGTGTCTGTTTCGCTTTTGAACTTGTGCCCAAGCCGGATTAACTCCAACTTTAGCTCCTCATAATTTTCTATTATTCCATTGTGGGCTACGACAAAGTTTCCGCTGCAGTCCTGGTGTGGGTGGCTGTTTACCTTGGATGGAGCCCCATGGGTAGCCCACCTAGTATGGCCTACTCCAATGTTGCTTGTGACATCTTGGATATTCAGTTTAGCCTTGACCTCATCAACCCTCCCTTTTTCTTTTGGAACCTCTATTTTTCCCATACTGATGTATGCTATGCCTGCTGAATCATAACCTCTGTATTCTAGCTTAGACAACATATCAAACAAAACCTTTGGGGCGTTTTTCCCACCTACATATCCCGCAATCCCGCACATAATACTTTCCTACTAGTTTTTAGCATTTGAGGTAATATATTCTTTGTAGGGGCGTGTTTGTATGAGTTTGAATGTAAGAGACATCTACAAGAAAAGGTTCACAAATGAACTTTCTTCTAGAAATGATGTGTGGTCTGTGATTTGCAAAGAATATCTGCAACCGCTCATACCTGAAGGCAGCGTCTTGTTGGATCTGGGTGCTGGATACTGTGAATTCATAAACAACATACGGGCAAAGAAAAAAATTGCAGCGGATTTGAACACTGACATGCTCAAGCATGCAGGCCCAGACGTTGAATGCCTTATTGGTTCCTCCACTTCATTGAAAAGAATAAAGGACTCATCAGTGGATGTTGTTTTCACGAGCAATTTTTTGGAACATTTAGAGAAGAAAGACATACTGTCCACCCTTGAAGAGATTCAGAGAATACTGAAGGTTGGGGGCAAACTGATACTCATTCAGCCGAACATCCGCTACTGCTACAAGGACTACTGGATGTTTTTCGACCATCTCACACCACTTGACCATCGCTCAATAGCCGAAGTACTGATGCTTAACGGCTTTAAGATAATCAAGTCCATACCTAAATTTTTGCCATACACTACGAAGTCATCCTATCCCAAGTTCCCTTCTTTGGTTAGGTTGTATCTGTCCCTGCCGGTTCTCTGGTTTTTCTTTGGAAAACAGATGCTGGTAGTGGCTGAAAAAGAGGCAGATTAATATAGTCTATAGTTTTAATTAGTTGTTATGAATCAGAAATATTCGGGTGCATGGACTGCGTTGGTCACACCATTTACCAAAGAATATGGGATAGACTGGGTGTCACTTGAGAAAAATATCTCCTTTCAGATTAAACAGGGTATCACCGGAGTTTTGCCCATGGGCACAACCGGCGAGTCAGCTACGGTAACGCATGAGGAGCATTCTAACATCATCTCAAAAACCGTGGAATATGTCGGTGGAAAAAGTCATGTTTTGGCTGGAACCGGCTCAAACAGCACTGACGAGGCGTTGTATGAGACAAAGCTTGCAGTTGAATCTGGCGTTGACGCATGCCTTCTTGTGGACTGCTACTATAACAAACCATCATCTCTTGAGTTGAGGAGGGAATACTACTCTCCAATACTTGGTGCTTTCCCAGATACTGACTTCATAGCCTACGCCATACCCGGACGCTCAGTGACTGTCATATCCGCCGAGGATCTTTCAATAATAAGGTCTCAATATCCAAATCTTGTGGCTGTAAAGGAGGCGACAGGCGACTTCGACAGGATGCGAAGGACGAGGGAGTTGTTGGATAATGAATTCAACATACTGTCAGGAGACGACCCAAACACCTATAAGATGATGACTGATGAAGGAATTATGTCGTCTGGAGTCGTCTCGGTACTTTCCAACTTGACGCCCCACGCTATTGGGCAGCAGGTTAGGCTGACATTGGACGGCAAAATCGATGAGGCTGCAGAATTGGATGAGGCGTTATCTCCGTTGTCTGGCCTTATTGGAGTCACAACAGACGAGACTGTCACGTTACCCAATGGTGTGCAGGCAACTGTCAAGTACAAGTTCCCGAATCCCGTCCCAATCAAGACCATGATGGCAGGATGTGGGATGATTGATGCGCGACTAAAAAGACCAATGGGAAAGCTCACAAAAAAGGGAGTATCTACTGTTCGAGGTGCACTCCAAAAAGTATGGAGTCAAACACCTAAAATACTTGAGCCTATAGAAGACTTCTATGACGTGGACTTGGCTAAACGGCTGGAAGACGACAGAATATGGGATAGCTTAAGCTATTAGATTAAGCCAATATCGAATCTAAATGGTTAAAAAAATCTTCTTTACCGGTAACGGATGCAGTCGCAGGTATTTGGACGCAAGCAGGATTAAATCCTATTTTGAAGCCAATGGTTGTGTGAGTGTTGATTCTCCATCTGATGCGGATCTTATATTCTTGACGACTTGTTCTTACAAGAAGTCCAAGGTTGATGAGTGCATTGAAAACGTGGTGAAATACGAGAGTTATCCGGGGGAGGTTTTTGTCTATGGGTGCCTTCCTGGAATAGCGCTTGAAAGGCTCAAGGGTGTTTTTCATGGGAAATACTTGGTTACTAAGGACCTTGGGAGGATTGACGAGTATTTCCCGGATTTCAAGGTTAAAATCAAGGACATACCTGATGCAAACTATGTTCTCTTGGAAAAACGAGGATTCAAGGAGTTAATCGGGACTTTTTTTTCAAGGTTTAAACCCAATATGGATTTTTTTAAAAGCTGCAAGAATTTCATCTCCAGAAGTGCATTAGACGAAGATACCAAAAACTTGAGGATATTGAGAATTGCAAATGGTTGTCTTGGGAAATGCAGTTATTGCGCGATAAAATTCTCAACCGGATATATCAAAAGCAAACCCCTCAGCGTGTGCGTTGATGAATACAAGAAAATACTGGAGGAAGGTTGTAGGCATATAGTGATAGATGCAGAGGATGTTGGGGCGTATGGAGCAGATATTGGAAGTTCTCTGGATGAATTGTTCACTTCTTTGAGTTCAGTGGATGGGGGATATGATGTGGTGTGGAGTATATGGACTATGTCTCCTGACTGGGCTATAAAGTACCAGGATGTTTTGAAGAATCTAGTGTCTGCTGGCAAGCTGACGAGAATAAAGGTGGATGTGCAGTCTGGGTCTGAGAGAGTGCTTGAGCTCATGAACCGCTACCCTGATTTGGCGTCTGTGAAATCATTTTTCAAGCATGTGCGGGAGGTCAACCCTAACGTGCGGTTTCATTCCCAGTTCATAGTGGGGTTTCCCTCAGAAACCGAGGAGGAATTCCAGATGACAATATCCTTCATAGAAGAGATGAAGTTTGATACCCTTGAAATTTCAGGGTACTCATCCATGAACGGAACACCAGCCTCCACTCTAGAGGGCCAGATTTCAGATGAAACAATAATGTATCGCGTAAAATATATGCAAAATTATCTGCGAAAAAACGGATACAAAACCAGAATGCAAAGGCATTACATGTCTGCGGAAAAGCGCCGATGACAGTCTCGTTTATCCGACTTATTTTTACCTGGTGACATAAATCATTAACTATGATGGCTTATCTTGTGGCTGTTGGCAGCTTTGAACAGCACGGTCCCCATCTGCCTTTTGAAACAGACACTTTTATAGCTGAAGCAGTTGCCTTAGAGGTTGCAAAAAAATTAGGTACAAAACTTGTACAGACAATTCCTGTTGGGGTCTCACCGGAGCACATGGATTTTGAAGGCACAAAAACACTTTCTGTTTCTGGCTTTAAGGAAAAAATAAAGGATATAGTCAGCGAATACGGCAATGTCATCTTCATAAACGGCCACGGTGGAAACAACAAAACCCTAAGGGAAACTAGCGTGAAACATGTAAACTTGACTACTTTCTTCAAACCATATGATCACGCAGGGGAGATTGAGACAAGCCTGATAATGTATCTGAAGCCGGGTTTTGTGAAAACTGAGCAGATTAGAAAACACGACTTCAGATGGCCTGACAAAGACGGCTGGAAAATGAAAGACTTGAGCATATCCGGCGTATTGGGCGACCCAACGCAGGCTTCACCCGAAAAAGGGAAGAAATACTTTAAGCAGCTTGTTGAAAAGTCAATAGAAAAAATAGATGAAATGCAGACTTAATCCTTGGTCTTCCGTTGTTTTTCTAACTCCATAAGCCTTAGTGCATCAGGCCTGAGATCATCATCATCGAGTGCTGTAGACAACACCTTCAATTCCCAAACATCCCGGTTTACCCTATTTATTCTATCAGTCAACTCTTGTGGGATGCCTGTCGGAAACATTCCCTTATACTCGCCGATTTGCTTTAATTCAGGTAGTTTCCCCTTTTTATCCAATGCATCCGTCAATTTTTGCCGTAGTAAACTAGCATCACCCCCTTGTTTAACAACCTCATTCATCTTCAATCCTCACCCATTCTAGCTATCGTGGAGTATGGTCTGGGTTTCCTAATCAATCTAGCTTTTCAAATCCAGTATTGCCTGTGCAATATCTCCCTTGGATTTCTCCAACGCTAGTATTGCCTTCTCCTCGGAGACGCCGGTCTGAGCCTTTACGAGCTCCACGTCGTCTGCGCTTATGGAAACCGACTCATCTGATGAGCTTTCCCTGATGTCTCCCTGTATCTGAAACATCTGCTGGCCCTGGACAAGAGTCTTTATCACAGACGGGTTCTCGATTATTATCTCCCTGTCCACGCATTTGATTATCACCTGTTCGGCTTCAATATCCTCAGATGATATGCCCATCCTTTTCATGAGCTTCTTCATCTGCCGTGGGTCCATTCCACCTGGAAACATGGTAGTTTATACGCACTCAATTAAAATAAAGATAAATGCCGCGGTGTTTTATAGGGATTAAACCAGACCCATATGTTTTGGAAAAAATAAATCCAGTGTTGGACAGACTTAGCAATCAAAAAGGAGTTAAGCCCGTGGCTTTACCAAACATTCATCTGACGCTGAAGTTCTTAGGTGAAATAAACGAGAAGGCATGCATTAAATTATTTGGGGCTCTTAGGCAAATCTCATCCCCGAAGCCCAGCATCAAAGTTGTGGGTTTGGGTTGTTTTCCGCACATCAGCAAACCAAAAATCATATGGGCTGGAATAGACGATGGATCAGAGGAGATTACTGCATTGCAGAAGTCCATAGACGAAATCTGCTCCTGCATTGGGTTTGAAAGGGACATAAGGTTTCACCCGCATATGACCTTAGCCAGGGTGAAGGAAGAATCAAACAGTAAAAACATAAAGTCCCTGGTTGAGGAATACCATGGATTCTCATTTGGAAGTTTCACAGCATATGAATTCATATTTTTTCAAAGCAAGCTGACTCCACAGGGTCCGATATACTCTCAGGCAAGTGTTTTCCCTCTATTGTAACCTTTTAATTTAGCAATCAAATCTTTAACTGTATGGAAAAAATAAAAACCGGCGTTGAAGGGTTGGATGACATGCTTTTGGGAGGATTGATACCTGCGAGGTCTTACCTTGTCGTCGGTGGACCAGGTGCTGGGAAGACCATTTTTTGCATACAGTTTCTCATGCAGGGCATTAAGGAGAACAAACGCTGTCTCTACGTCGCATTGGAGGAGCAGGCTGACTCGCTCAAGGTAGACATGGCAGAATTAGGATGGGACATATCCAGGATAAAAATACTAGACACCATGCAGGACATATCACAGGGACTGTGGACCCTCAAAACCCCGGGTTCCATACAAAAACCCCCGTTCTCTCTGAAATCGCTTGTCGAGTCCCTGAAGGTTATTGTCACACAATACAAGCCTGAACGCATGGTCATCGACTCATTAACCAGTGTTAAAATGCTATATGACAGCCAGCAGGAGTCGAGGCGTGAGCTTTTAGGTTTCATAAACTTCCTGGAAAAGACTGGTGCAACCACACTTCTAACGTCAGAGTTCACAAGCGGGTCTGAGACTGTGATGGAGGAGTTCCTCTCCAGCGGAGTCATAAAACTGCATCTTCTGGACAAAGACGGAGAACGAATCAATGCAATAAGCATTGGGAAAATAAGGGGTTCAACCTTTGATAAGCATATGCGCCCACTGAAGATATCTGAAAATGGAATTGTTGTGTTTCCAAATGAGTCAGTCTTTGGATGAGCCTCTCTTGAAAATAAGCTCGTCAGGATAAACGACTATCCCCTCAGGAGTCCGTATTTTAATCGGTCGCATACCTGTGTCATGTGATGTCCCCCTCATTTTCTCAATGACCAAACCCCGCTCAAAAATGCCTTCCCTCTCCTTCAGCATCATATAAATCATTCCATCGCAGAGGAAGGGTATGTCCTTCCAGCAGCTTATTCCCTCCTCAAGCGTCACCACTGTTGTAACATCAAGTTTCCTGAGCTTCTCAATAAGCCACATCACCTGGAGTCTTCCACTTACTTGGTTATCAGTCAACAAGGTAATCATTGTCATAGAATCTATGACTACTCTTTTTGCATCCAATTCTTCAACGGCCTCCTTAATCTGTTTATAAAGTGTATCTACTGTAAGAAACTCCCTGAGTCGTTCAACCCTGGATGGATCCGCACTCATCAGTTCAGTCTCAAAAGAAGCTTCAACATCACCCATAAGACAGCGTATATACGGCAATATCGTAATCTTCTTCTCTTTTTCCAGGCCTTCCAAGTCCCACCCGAAATCTTTCATATTGGACAGCAGCCTTTCCTTGTCTTCTTCAACTAAAATGTATATCCCCGGTTCGTCATATTTTACTGCGCCATTGTAGATGAACGCAAGAGAAAGTATTGTTTTTCCGCTTCCAGCATAACCTAATATAGAATATGTGCCTCCCCTGGGCAGTCCACCGTTTAAGAGCTCATCTAAACCCGGGACTCCTGTTTTTGATCTCTCATCCATTGGGGCGTTAGTTTATCTTAGAGACTATCCTCATTCCCTGGGGCACAATCAGTATCTTTTCCTCGCTTATTCTGCCGATGTCACCATCCATTTCCATGCAAGCCTCGCGCAAATCCTTCACAACTGACTTCAACAGAACCTTGTTTGAAGAGAGTGACTTCACATTCAAGACCACAACATTTCTCTTTTCTAGCTCTGCCAAAACATTACCTATGCCCTTCCCTGTGCTGTCTAAATCGAGGGGCTTAACGTATGTTATGTCATCACTTTCTATTATTTTGCCGTCTCTGACGCTTAAATCGTTCAAATAGTCCTCTATGTCTACTTCATCAACTGTACCCTGACCTGATTTGCCGCCTCCTAGAAGCTTTCTGAAAACCATGTTACACCTCACCTAATTAAATGGTCGAATATCACCTTCTGAAACTATTATTGTTTTTAATCATTTAAAAGCCCATCTCATCCATCTGTTACATAAGGATTTTATAAGGGATTTCCTATATACTCGCCTATGTCTTCTAGAATTTTTGAGGATGAGCTTACAGCATCGACCGTATTCAAGGACATGAATGTCTTAAGCCCTCATTACGTCCCAAAGGAGTTGCCTTACAGGAAAAACGAGATAAAACAGGTCACTAAGGTCATGTCATCTGTTCTTTTGGACGTTAAACCCTTAAATATCTTCCTCTACGGCAAGACCGGCACAGGAAAGACCTCCGTTGTCAAGACGGTTTTGAGGGAGCTGGAACTTGTTGTGTCAGACCCGCTACGAAACAAAAGCGGGATGCTATCCTACGGAGTCTACATGAACTGCAGGCTTGGATACAATAGCAAATACCAGATACTGCTGAAGATTTTGGAAGACCACCAGTTAAACACTGACAAAATATCTGAAAAGCCCCTTAAGGGAGTAAGAAACAACACATTAGGGGGGCGCTCTCCAACCGAGCTTTATGCAAAGCTTCAGAAGGTCGTCCAAGCCAATGCGTTGCATCTGATTATTGTATTGGATGAAATTGACATGGTCCGCGACCTAAATGACCTGCTATACACCCTCACCCGCGTCAACGACCAGATTGAGCCTGTTAAAATCGGAGAAAGAAACAGGAGGGGTTCAGTGTCAATAATTGGGATTTCAAACAAGCATTCATTCAAAAACGCGCTTGACCCGCGCACAAAAAGCACGTTATTGGGTGAGGAAATAGTATTCAAACCCTATAATGCAAACCAGCTAAAGACAATCTTAGCCAACAGGGTTAGGGAGGGATTCAAAAAAGGCTCTATATCCGCGTCAAACATAGGGTTAATCGCAGCATTTGCTGCGCAGACCAACGGGGACGCCAGATATGCATTACGTCTCCTGCAAAAAGCAGGGGAAATAGCACAATCCAACAAGAGAAAGAGAGTCAAAAAAGAGGATGTGCAAACTGCCAAGTCAAAGATTGAAGAAGACATAATACATGAACTCATAACCACACTGCCTGAACACCAGCAGATTGTATTGTATGCAATATCTGATTTGGTCTTGAGGGGGGGACAGTATAGGCGGCTGTCTGACCTGCCAGGAGATATCCTTTTTTCCGGGGAAGTTTATGAGGGATATGAAAAGGTGTGCAAAAGCCTAAGCCGCAACCCCAGGACCATGCGGTGGTTTGGTGAATACCTAAAAGAGCTTGAGATGCTGGGGCTTGTGACACTATCCCTTTCTGGCTCTGGCGTGAGGGGCACTACGACTCTGATTAGATTAGGTGCCAGCGCTGAAGAAATAAAAAAGATGGTCAGCATCAGTTTAGGACTGCTTTTCTCTGAAAAAAGCATCAAATAACTTTCTATCCTGTAACCACCCCCCTTTTAATTAGGTTTTTTAATAGGTAATTAATGCCTCCAACTAATCCGCTCTCTGACGCAAGAATACTTATTTTTGACAGTGACAAAAAAAGGGGAGCAGCTATCAGAGATGCGTTATTTGAGTTGGGCTATAACTGCCAATGTGCAAGCAATAAAGACGAATGCATTGAAGAACTGTCATCTGAAAGCTATAAATTCCTCTTCTTAGGCGACGCCGGAGACAACCTCGGATTGTTTCCAATCCTTGACACAGCCAAAAAAAAGAATGTAATAGTGAATAATTTTGCCTACGGCGATGGTGAGTGGAGCATAAAAAAGGCAGTGTCTGAAATAGAACAAACTCTGTTTGATTTAAAATATGGCAGGAACTAAGCCCTAATTCACTCTTTAACAACCACTACCTTGCTGACGGCATTCACTGCATCGTAGGGTATTACGTAGTTTCCGTCTTTGTCTTTAGGATATGCGACTCTCGGAGGCGCCTCTGCGACGGGTTCGACAACTATTGACACAAAGTCTCCAGTCGACTCGTCTATTACGACATCGTCTAGTCTGCCAAGTTCCTCTCCCCCGACCGTAATCACAGGTTTACCACCCAACTGCCTTGCGATAATGTAGGTTACCATCTGATTCCACCAGATTATTTTATACAATTTATTAAGTATCCAAGTTTAAAAACAGATACAATGATTCATGATGACGTCAAAAATATTCTCAGACACCAGCACTATCACCTAGTTGGCAGGCATAGCGCAGTCAAACCTTGTCTTTGGCTTAAAAAGGCGCTGCGGGGTGAGGGCTTCTGTTACAAGCAAAAATTCTACGGTATAGAAAGTCACAGGTGTATGCAGATGACGCCTGCTGTATCTTGGTGCACTCATGCGTGCATCTTCTGCTGGAGAAACACCGAACATACGCTCGGCCAGGAGCTTGAAGAATTTGACGATCCAGAATTTATTGTAGACGAATCATTGAAGGCTCACAAGCAGGCGATATCTGGATTCGGGGGGACGGGAGACGTAGACAAGAAACTTTTAGATGAGGCCAAAAAACCCAATCAGGTCGCAATCAGCTTGTCAGGTGAGCCGTTAACTTATCCTGAGATGGGGTCTTTGATATCTGAGTTCAAAAAGAAAAATATGACTGTCTATTTGGTGACTAACGGCACAATGCCTGAGCGGCTTGCCGCCCTCACCGAGCTTCCCACAAACCTGTATCTTTCGGTTGTTGCACCCGACAAGGTGACGCATTCACGGGTCTGTGCTCCTCTGATTTCTAATGCATGGGAAAATATAATAAAATCCATAGAACTCATGCCGTCATTTGGCACACGCACGGTTGTGAGGGTCACAGCAG
>JAHIYG010000157.1 GCA_018815265.1 Candidatus Altarchaeota archaeon
CCATCGCCTGCGCCAGCAGGTAATGGTATATTTGCGCAGTAGCCCACACCCTCCCCCACACCAACTTCGTCGACGAAGCCCCTTCCAGGGTAGAAGCTATGAGGGTCCTGATGGATAGATATGGTATAGACTGTGGAGTCCTTGTAGAATATGTCCATTGTGCCGTTTCCTGCGTGGGCGTCCCAGTCAAAGACTGCCACCTTTTTCACGCCAAGCTTTTCTTGAGAGTATTTTATTGCGACAGCCAAGTTGTTGAAGTAGCAAAACCCGGATGGCCCATGTGATGAGTGATGGCCAGGCGGGCGATTCAGTGAAAAACAATTTCTAACATCTCCCTTGACCACGGATTCTGCAGCAGACATCACACAACCCGCGGATGCCAGCGCAGCATCAAAGGTTTTGGGACTGATGTAGGCGTCAGGTATGACATAGTTACTTAAGCCATATCCCTCCTCGGACACAGTCTTTACATGGGAGATGTGCTGTTCGGCATGCACCCGCAGTATGTCATCTTCTGAAGCAGGGCGCGTGGATATAGTGGATAGATTCTCCAGTAGCCCTATTTCATTGAAGTGCTCCCAAGTGCATAGTACCCGTTCAGCAACCTCTGGGTTGCCGGAGTAGGGAGTATGTAACAGGCAGTCTTTACTGTATGCTAGCCCTGTCTTCATGCGATTTTCTTTATCAAGTCAACCACACGGTTTGAGTAGCCCCATTCGTTGTCGTACCATGAGAGCACCTTCACCATGTTTCCTCCAACTACCATCGTGGCTGTTGCGTCAAAAATAGACGAATGAGGGTTGCCGATGATGTCTGTGGATACAAGAGGTTCCTCACTGTACTCCAATACTCCTTTCAGCTCTCCTTCCGCATGTTTTTTCATTGCGGAATTCACCTGTTCTACTGTCACATCCTTTTTCAAAAGAGCTACCAAGTCGACCAAGCTGCCATCAGCGACTGGCACCCTCACAGCCATTCCGTCTAGTTTGCCTTTTATGGCAGGTATCACCTTGCCTGTCGCCCTGGCCGCACCGGTTGTTGTTGGTATTATGTTGATTGCTGCAGAGCGGGCTCTCCTCAAATCCTTGTGTGGGAAGTCGAGTATTCTTTGGTCGTTGGTATATGCATGTATTGTTGTCATCATCCCTTTTTCTATGCCGAACTCAGTCTCCAAAACATGGACTACTGGAGCCAGACAGTTTGTAGTGCATGATGCGTTGTCCATTATCTTCACATCCTTGGCTTTGTCAGGGTTTACGCCAACCACAATAGATGGAAGGTCTCCTTTTCCTGGGGCGCTGATTAACACCTTCTTAGCACCAGCTGTTATATGAAGCTGTGCATCCTCAGCTTTCGTAAATCTGCCAGTGCTTTCAACAACAACATCCACACCCAACGCCCCCCATGGAAGCTTGGAGGGGTCTTTTTCAGATATGATTTTTATCTTTTTTCCGTCGATTTGAATGTAGTCTTCACCGTGTGAGACTTCACCTTTGTATTTTCCGTGTACGCTGTCGTGCTTGAACAAGAAAGCGAGTGTTTTCGCATCAGTCAAATCGTTTACAGCAACAAATTCAAGTGATGCATCCTTTAGTCCTGCCCTCAATACCAGCCTGCCAATCCTTCCAAACCCGTTTATTGCAACTTTAACCATTGTTTACTCACCATGTAGATTTGAGGTAATGTATTGAAATAATGAGTTAAATATTCGAGAAACTATTTTCTGCTTCTTTTCGTCCGCTTTTTACCGCCTTCAGGCCGTACAACCTGTGCAGAGGGGTAGCTGTGAGCATATCTTTCAACAGCCAACATCTCCTGTATTGACAAGGTCACCATAGCTACTTCTTCCCCATTGTCGTAGCCCACACAACCATCACTAACGGTATAGGTGAGATCTGGAACGCCAAAAGCAAGTTCTCTGTCGTGCATGTGTAGGGCATCCTTTGTATGGCCTAACCTGACTGAAGGGTTTTTTGATTTAAACCTGCTTTTTTTACCGCAAGACGCCTTTTGAGTAGTCGTTTCATCGCTTAAAGGCTGGTGATACGGGAGGTCTAAGACAGTTGTTTTAGTGGTTTTGATAGGATACGGAAGCGTTTTCCTTGGAATTAACTGCTGTTCCCATTGGCGACAATCAAGTGAACTCATTTTAATCGGTGTTTGAAGCCATGGGTAATGGGGTTCATCAATTAAAGCAGGCTCTTTAGCCTCCGCTGCAGGTTTAGTTCTCTTGCCCATATCACTGTTTCAGGAGCCAGTTCATATCATGGCCTCGATAGCGTAAATCCATGACTAAATCCCTGCCTCCTTGATTGTCAGATGCCATTCTCCAGAATGTCCACAGTCTCTCAGGGACTGCGGGGTCCTTATCAGCTACTGGAAGCTCTCGTACTCCTTGTTTAGAGATGATCTTATATGGCCTATCTGCATCATAGTTTCCAGCCGCCATAGCTATTACCTCGTC